>CAJXGP010000018.1 GCA_913053915.1 uncultured Ignavibacteriales bacterium
TAGTGGTGGTGCAGGAAGTGGAAAAACATACACTCTTGTTCAGGTTATTAAGCAAGTTATTGAAGAAAATCCAACTTCCAAAATCGCATGTATGACTTACACAAATGCAGCGGTAAAAGAAATAGAAGAAAGAGTAAATCATAAAAATTTAAATGTCTCAACTATACATGACTTTTTATGGGATAACATTAAACATTTTCAAAGGGAATTAAAGTTATCTTTGATATATCTGGCGAATGATGAGGCTGTTGCACGAATAAAAATTGATGACATAAATCCTGTTCCAGCAGATTTTTTTAATACCCTTGAGAATGGTATCCAATATAAAGAATACTTGAAGATAAAAGAGGGAATAATCTCACACGATGAGCTTCTCATTCTTGCGAACCACATGTTCAAAAATCATCCAAAACTTTGCGATATTTTAAAAGATAAATGCAATTTCATATTTGTTGATGAGTATCCTGATACTCAAAAAGGAGTAATTGAAATTTTGCTTTTGTATCTAAAACAGAGTCAAAAAAAGAATATAGTTGGTTTCTTTGGCGATGCAATGCAATCCATTTATGATGATGGGATTGGGAATATCGACATGTATAAAGGAGAAGAGGAAGGAAAAGTAAAAGAAGTAAAGAAAGAACAAAATAGGAGAAATCCAAGACTGGTTATTGAATTGGCTAATAAGCTAAGAACCGATGGATTAACCCAAAAACCTTCCGAGGATAAAAACGCTCCTAATATAACTGAATCTATCAAAGTAAAAGAAGGCAACATTAAGTTTATTTATTCTGCAGATAGTGATTTGCAAAAAGTTAAAAAATATCTATCCTGGGATTTTGGAGACTCTAAGGAAACAAAAGAATTAAACCTAACCCATAATTTAATTGCGGGGAAAGCTGGCTTTAGGACCTTGATGGATATTTACGATAAGGACAAAATACTTGCCTATAAGAAAAGAATTAAACAGTATATAAAAAACAATCAGATTGAAGAAGATTTTTCAGAAAAAACTTTTGGGGAAGTGATTGAGTTTTTAAGCGATGGAAAAACAGGTAAAGAACTAAGTAAGGTTAAGCCAACTAATGGAATGCAGACCTTTATTAACGACAACTCAAAATTGTTTAAGGAAGCCAAGAACTATAAATACTCAGATGTTTCAAAAATTTATGTCGACAAAGATCAATTGCTGGATGACAAAAAACAGGATGAAGAAGATGAGAATAAAAAAGGCTCGAAAAGAGATGATATAGTCAAGCATCTCTTTAAAATACAAAATAATATTTCATTATATAAAAACAGACAGTTTAATGAGTTTCTCAAAGTTACAGATTTTAATGTAAACAGCATTCATCAAAAACGAAAATTAAAAGAAAACATTGAAAGTTTAGTTAATGTTGGAGATAAAACAATTGAAGAAGTGGTCAAAGAAGCTGATGAGAAAGGCATATGCAAAATCGATGACAAGCTGAACCACTTTCAAAAAGAAAAGGAGTATGTTTACAATAGGGTTAAATCAGTAAAGTTTGAAGAATTTCAGAAATTGTATGACTATCTGGAAGGACGAACTCCTTTTTCAACTCAACATAAAATAAAAGGTAAAGAATTTAATAATGTTTTAGTAGTTCTTGATAATGCCAATTGGAGAAACTATGATTTTGAAAATTTATTTTTAGGGTCTGGGACAGATAGTGTATTAGAAAGATCTCAGAAAATATTTTATGTATGTTGCACTCGAACCAAAGAAAACTTGGCAGTATATTTCAACAAACCAGGCGAGCGAGTTATTAACAAGGCAAAAGAATGGTTTGGTGAAAGTAATGTAATTAACTTGGATAAGGTCTTCGTATGACCAATCCTAACTCCCAAATCCTAATCTACCAATCCCCCACCGGAAACATCAAAATAGACGTTCGTCTTGAAAATGAAACCGTCTGGCTAACCCAAAAACTGACCTGCTTGCGCCAAACGGGCTGGCAAAATATCACCATGCACCTGAAAAACATCTATGAAGAGGGTGAATTATACGAAAAAGCAACTTGTAAGGATTACTTACAAGTTCAAACAGACGGCAATATAGAGGTAAGCCGGAAACAGAGAGTATTATGAAAAAAGACAAGAAGAAAAACAAACTCACCACCAAAGACCAATTAACAGAGTTCCTGCTATACACCGCCCCCAGCGGAGAGATAAAAGTAGAAGTCTTTCTTCAAGATGAAACCGTCTGGCTTACACAAAAAGCAATGACCGAGCTTTTTAAGACCACTAAACAAAATATCAGCCTACACTTAAAAAATATTTTTGAGGAAGAAGAATTGAAAGAGACTTCAGTTGTCAAGGATTTCTTGACAACTGCTTCTGACGGTAAAAAATATCAAACTAAATATTATAATCTGGACGCGATTATCTCTGTCGGATACCGTATAAAGTCGCAGGTAGCCACTCAATTTAGAATATGGGCAACTAAAACGCTCAAAGAATATATTGTCAAAGGATTTGCCCTGAACGACGAGCGGTTCAAAACCGGCAATTCCATGAATTATTTCAATGAGTTACAAGAGCGCATCCGGGAAATTCGCCTTTCCGAGCGTTTTTTTTACCAGAAGATAAAAGACATATACGCAACCAGTATCGACTATGATCCCAAAGATGAGATGACCATAGAATTTTTCAAGATTATACAAAACAAACTGCTTTGGGCTATAAGCAAGCAGACCGCCGCAGAACTTGTTTACCGCAGGGCAGATGCTTCTTTACCCCTTTTGGGAATGCAATCATACGATAAAAAAAGCAATATAAGCATCAAAAAAAGCGATGTCGGTATTGCCAAAAACTATCTGAGTGAAGAAGAGATTAAACTGCTGGGGTTATTGGTAGAACAATACCTCGCCTTTGCCGAAACCATGGCGCAACAGCACATGCCCATGTATATGAAAGACTGGATTGTCCGCCTGGATAATATTCTACAGATGAATGGTAGAGAATTGCTGACTCATGCCGGAAAAATAAGCCATCAAATGGCTTTAGAAAAATCGAATCAGGAATTAGAGAAATATAAAGAAGAGCAAAAAAAAATATCCCTTGAAAGCAGCTTAAAAGAGTTGGAAAATGATATAAAAGAGATAGAAAACAAGGCTGAAAAAGATAAATCATGAAATTCACAGAAGAAAAGCTGGAAAAGGCAGTCATAGAACTCTTTGAAGTAGAGGGTTACAAACATCTTACCGGTGAGCAAATCCACAAGGAGATGTCTGACGTTCTGCTTCGGGATGACTTAAAACAGTATCTGCTGAACAGGTATTCTGATGAAGATATTACGCTTAACGAAATAGACGCTATTATTCGTAAACTGGAGATGTATCCTTCTTCCGCTCTGTATGAAAGTAACAAGGCTATTATAAAGATGGTTGCCGACGGGTTCCTTCTCAAACGGGAAGACCGGAGCAGAAAAGACCTCTATATTCAATTGATTGATTATGGGAATTTATCCGCGTTTCGGGTTCCTCATCCTGATGAGGTGCCGACAATTATAGCAGAAGACCCGGATCCTTATGAATCAGGCGAAAATATCTTTAAGATTGTCAATCAGCTTGAAATACAGGGGTACGAAAAGAGAATCCCCGACGCCATTATCTATATCAACGGCATTCCCCTTGTGGTGGTTGAGTTCAAAAGCGCCATTAAGGAAAATACGACCATTTAAAATGCTTATGACCAGATAACGGTGCGATACCGCCGTGACATCCCCGAACTTCTTAAATACAACGCTTTTTGTGTGATCAGCGATGGTGTAAACAATAAAGCCGGTTCCCTGTTTGCTCCTTATAATTTTTATTATGCCTGGCGCAAAACCGACGGCAATGAAATTAAGGAGGTCAATGGAATAGACTCCCTATATACAATGATAACGGGGCTGTTTAACAAAGAACGGCTCGTGGATATTGTTCGCAACTTTGTCTATTTCCCCGATACTTCAAAAGAAGATGTGAAAATTGTCTGCCGTTATCCCCAGTACTACGCAGCCCGTAAGCTCTTTGATTCCATAAAGGAGAATATGAAGCCTGAGGGAAGCGGAAAAGGGGGCACATACTTTGGGGCAACCGGGAGCGGGAAAAGTTACACAATGCTTTATCTAACCCGCCTGTTAATGAAAAGCACCTACTTTTCAAGTCCGACCATTGTACTTATTACAGACCGTACCGATTTGGATGACCAACTTTCCGGGCAATTTACCAATGCCAAGAAGTTTATTGGTGATGATACAGTAGAAAGTGTGGAAAGCCGTGAAGATTTAAGAAAGAAACTGCAAGACAGAAACAGCGGAGGGGTTTTTCTGACCACTATTCATAAATTTACAGAGGATTTAAAACTTCTGACAGACAGAACAAATGTAATCTGTATTTCCGATGAGGCCCACCGCACACAGGTTAATCTCGACCAGAAAATTCGAGTTACTTCAAAAGGCGTCAAAAAGACATTCGGCTTTGCTAAATATTTGCGCGACTCTCTTCCCAATGCGACCTATGTCGGTTTTACTGGTACTCCGATAGACGCCACCCTTGATGTGTTCGGTAAGGTTGTTGACGCCTATACCATGAAAGAATCAGTACAGGATAATATTACAGTAAGAATTGTATATGAAGGCAGAGCTGCCAAGGTACTGCTTGAAGAGAAAAAACTTGCTGAGATTGAAGAGTATTATAAACAATGCGCTGAAGAGGGTACAAATGATTATCAGATTGAAGAAAGTAAAAAGGCCGTCACCAATATGGAGGTTATTCTCGGCGACCCCGACCGACTTGAAACCTTAGCAAAAGATTTTGTTACACATTATGATGAAAGACTGAAAGAAGGGGCAAGCGTACTCGGAAAGGTGATGTTTGTTTCATCAAGCAGACAAATTGCCTATGATTTGTATAAACAGATTATTTCCTTAAAGCCCGAATGGGCGGAAGTCAAAGAATGTGATGACGGCGTAACCCTCACTGAAAAAGAGAGAAAAGAGATAAAGCCAATAGAGAAAATTAAAATGGTAATGACCCGTGGCAAAGACGACCCCAAAGAGTTATGGGACTTACTCGGTACAAAAGATTACCGCAAAGAACTTGACCGTCAATTCAAAAGCGCAAAATCAAACTTCAAAATTGCAATTATTGTTGATATGTGGCTCACAGGCTTTGATGTCCCCTTTCTTGATACCATCTATATTGACAAACCAATTCAGCAACATTCACTTATTCAGACTATCTCCCGGGTAAATCGTGTATACGAAGGCAAGGAAGCCGGGCTGGTTGTTGATTATATCGGCATTAAGAGCAATATGAATGTCGCCTTAAAGAAATATTCCAAGGTTGAAGCAGACGATTTTGAGGATATTTCACAAGCTGTTGTTATTGTTAAGGATCAGTTGGATTTGTTGTTAAGGCTTTTTCATAAATTTGACACCGATGGTTATTTCAAAGGGACGCCTCTAACCCAGTTGGAATGTTTGAACAAAGCCGCTGAATTTGTTTTACGCACCGAAGAGATTGAAAATCGATTTATAACAATGGCTAAAAAACTCCGTTCCGCATATAAAATATGTGTTTCAAGCGATGAGCTATCTCAAAAAGAACGCGATTATATCCATTTTTATTCGGCCATAGCAGCAATAGTCCACAAACTCACCAAAGGCAATGCACCCGATGCCGCCCAAATGAATGAACGGGTTCGGGAGATGATAAAAGAAGCTCTTTTGAGTGATGGCGTTGAAGAAGTGTTTAAACTTGGAGAAGATGAAGCAGACAAAGACATCGATATTTTCAGTGATGAGTATATGGCAAAGGTTGACAAGATTAAACTACCTAACACAAAAATCAAACTGCTTCAACAGCTTCTGAAAAAGGCAATTGATGAATTTAAGAAGATAAACAAAATTAAGGGAACTGATTTTACAAAGAAATTCAAGAAGTTATTGGAAAAATATAACGAACGCAAGGAAGATCTTGCTTTTGCCAATGATGTTCTTGATGACATAGCCGGTCAATTCGCAGACCTTTTTAAAGACCTTCAAAAAGAGAAGAATTCCTTTGAAGAAATGGGAATTGATTTTGAAGAAAAAGCCTTCTATGACATCTTAAAAGCAGTTGCAGAAAAACATGATTTTGAATATCCGCACGAAAAACTGATTACATTATCACAGGCAGTGAAGAAAGTTGTAGATGATAAAGCAAAGTATACCGACTGGTCGCAACGAGATGATATAAAGGCCGAATTAAAGGTTGGTTTAATCCTCGTCCTTGCAGAACACGGCTATCCGCCGGTACCTAAAGATGAAGTCTTTAAAGAAATATTTGAACAGGCAGAGAATTTTAAGAAATATAGGGATGAATAAAGAGCAGAGAGACAGAGGGGTCAGTGCTACACATTATATGAATTTACAAAATTTACGACTCGAATGTCAAATGTGTAGACCTGACTCCTGCGATTTCTCACGTAATTGATTATTTTATAAAAAAACAGTTTATCATTTTCGTATCTATGCTGTAATATCAGGCAATATGTAATCCGCATAATATTGAATAATCGTCGGTAAAAACTGCATCTTAATCACCCTCACCCTCCCCCGTCAAGGGGGAGGGAAATATTTATCGGGATTCAGAGGTTATATTTACAAATTCACAACAGGACAGGCTGAACGGCTGCCTGACCCTTACATTTTCTTTTTTCCGGTTAGCCTTCCCTTGAAATGGGTGGCCGCTTTGCATTGGAATCAATGGCCGGGTTGCCTCGGAATATGCACCCCTTAAAGTTCGTCCCGTAACGTTTTAACAACCCGACACAGTTGGACGTCTTTGGTGACGTCCCCAAAATTCGTCCACAAAGTTGTTCCAACATACTATCGACTATGTGATAAGTGTATAATTTCTATATCTGTTCTATTTTGAGCAAGATATTCCGCTAATAGTCGTCTATGGCATTGATTCGCTGTTGGTTCTGAGCACAATAGAACGGAATCATTAAAGATATTCCAATCTATTTTTTCAATTATATTTCTTTGGTTAAGAATTTTACGATACTGAATCTCGTACTCCTGCCAAGAAATTGACTTGTTTTTATACCCATTCAACAATTCCTTTGACGGGGCAAAATCAGGTCGATACAAATATTCAATATCATGAATCCTCAGAAAATATGGTAGATGTTTTACATTAGCAAATCCGGCCAATTGAGATTTATTATTCAGCCTAATATCGATCAATCGGATAACATTGTTAGATTTCAGAATTTTAAAAAATTCTTCTGCACTTTTTTGAGAGAACCCGATTGTATATAATGTCATGCCATTTCCTTCTTTGTTTCCATAGGATTGTATGCAACCAATCTATTCAGTGTAATATAAAGCTTGTCTTCATCAATATTATTATCAATGTCAAACAATGTACTTTGCATAACATGAAATTCTGTAATTTTGCCAATATCAAATGATATTTTACGGTATTGCTTATAATAATCAAGCAATTTGCCTTCTAACAACTTATGTTCAAAAACATTTTCATCGACTATATGATTAATTATATGCCCTTTTTTGTGTAAATAACGCGAAATCAATGAAAATCTATGACACTCAATGGGGTTTTTCTCGGAACACATCAATGCTATTTTGTGACCCTTTTTAATTCCTGTCTCAACTCTTTCAATACCCTCTTGAAATCGTTTTGTAGTTATCACTTTTGAGAAATTTACTTTACCATCCTCAAATAACAAATCTTCAGCTTCGTACCTCGCCCCTAGATATTCACCCATTGGTATATAATAAATATCCTTTTCTTTAAGAAAAAGTGCTAACTGTTCCTTGTTGAACTGAGGTACAAAACGACTATAAGGAACACTACGCACATCTACAATTGTGTCTATCTGTTTGGACAATAAATGAGATAGAAAACAATCTAAAGTGTCTGTAGAATGACCTATAGTAAATATTCGATTCATGCAATTTCTCTTTTATGATATTTCTATTAAAGATGCCAAAAACTTGTAGCAATAACCATCATATGGCAAACCAATACTTACACATAAGTATATATTATCAATGAGCAAAGTGAAAGTACCGTCATTTCCAGATAAATATTTTGATTCAATTACAGGATCGGTTACGGGGAAAATATATTCTATATCTTCATAAACAAATTGAGCGCGAACCTTACGCTTTTCATTGTTAAATTCTGCACCTTCTACTCGAACAATAATTTCCAAAGATTGAGGTCTAATAAGATATAATGAGTCCTCATACTCAGAACAACTACATTCTGGAGTTCTATCATCCTTTCCTTGATAGCTTGAAGATTCAGATCCCCATAAATTGTTAGGGAAATCCAACAAAGCTTCTAAACTCCCAGTATATCGCCCTGTTTTCTTCCAGTAATATTTATCATCAATTAAGTAGTTTTCGCTTTGATGTTTTTGTGGCTTATGATTTTTTACAGGCACGCTTATTATATCAAGCAATCTGGGCATATCGCCATTCTCATATCGCCGTTCTTCCTCTGATATTTCTTCGCTTTCACGATTACTCACAGGTCTTACCCATTTATTTGATTCAATTATTTTTCCAGCAATACACCTGCCGGATATTTTTCTGGAATTGGCAAGACATACAAACTTTATTGGTTCCATTTTATTTTCTCATTAAGAGCATATCGCCTGCGTGAGTGATGCAGACCATGAAGCACTATAAAGTTCAGGAAGACAATTTGCAAATCATAAAATACCGCATCCTTAAAAAAGTCACCGCTGGTCTGCATTCAACTCCACGCTGTTGTTAGGTTCTGTTTTTAAAATCAGCTATAGTTCTTATCATTTGTTCTTTAACGAGAACTAAATGACTCCCAAAATCAACAAACACGTTTCTTCCTGTATCCTCACCTAACCTTCTATCGGTTACTACTATATCGTATGATACACCTATCTTAGAATCCTGAATCGTTAAAACTGATTGTTTTGGTGAAGCATCTTCTAAAACAATGAACATCGGGGGTTTACACATTTCACAGATTTAACAGTCACAGCTTATCCTGTTTTGTCAAGTGTGTAGACCTGACCCCAGGAATTCCTGCAGCACCAGCATTCTGCATGCCGTTGTTATGTGTTTTCATGTAATCCTATTCATTGCTTTCCGATGAATGTGTCAACAACTTTTTTGAAGGAATACCGAATTTTTGCTCTATTCTTTGTTTTTCCTTGAAATCTACTTTATGCATTGAACAATGGTTGACAATCATAAAATTCATTATTTTTTTTGCAATACCTGAAAAACCATTTTCATCAATTTTTGTTGCAATATTATTAACTTGCAAATTCTTGTTGTACCACATTAATATGCCATGCTTTACCAAGTAAGAAGCTGGAGTGTTTTTGTTGTCACATACTGCTTCATTAATATGAGTCAGTTTGTTTGAACCTATCGAATTAATAATTTTATCAATCAAACCATATACAGTAAGAAAATTTATATTCCAGAATATTGTTTTTGATATTTTCTCTAATTCTTCTTTGGTAGGCTTTCTTTCCTTTTTCCCCTCTTTTCTCCTTTCCTCTGATTTTTTCTCTATAATTACTTTTAATCTATTTGAGATGAAACTGATTATCTCTTGCTGTTCATCTTTTTGCTTAATAAGTTCAAAAAATGATGTTAAAATTCGCAAATAAACATTCATAGCTTCTTCAAATATAGATTGAAGCTTTAATTTATCTAATGAGCCCGCACGATTTTTTATAATACGTCCCATAACCTCAACTGTTTTGATGCTTCGTCGTAATTCTATAGCGAAGTCATCATTTTCTTCCAGATCAGTATTGTTTTTAACATTGATAGTCTTTTGTTCCAGAGTTTTCTGGGCTGACAACCGTTTATTCCTTTCCATTTCCGGGGAGGCATTTGTGGAAGGCAAAACCGCATTAACAATATCTTCTACTTGTTCATCAAAAAAGCCAAGTTCTTCTTCGCTTAATGTTGCAGGTTTATATTTATCAAATAAACAATAGGCATTAAGAATAATCTCATCTAAAATATCATTATTTTTTGAGTGGTGAGATATAAAAATGGTGATATAAGCATTTTCATCTTTATGAAGGTTGTTTATGATGTTATGAATTACTGCTTTTTTTTCTTTTATATGTTCAGCAAGATATTTCGCAACAAAGAAATAATAAAGGTATTGATGACAAAAATGATAATTGTCGAAATTGTCAAACGAAATTATTTGAGATCGTTGTAATTTATTTAATAGGATATCTTGATTGACAGGAAGATTATATTTATCTAAATATGTTTCTATGAATAACATGAATTCATTTCTTGAAATTTCATTTTTGTTTGTTGAATGAAAATGGAAAGCAAATTCGGTGAGAAAATTGATATAAGTTTCTACTTCATCATTTTTCACTCCTTGTTTTCGTAAACACATATATATAAGAGCCTGATAGCAGTAACCTTGTGAAGTAATCTCTTGGGCAAGAGGTTTAGCAAATGTATCATAAGTGCTAATTACAGAAAGAATGAAAAAAGGATGTGCTGGCATAATGCCACTCCCGAATATTTTACCTAATGTTGTGTTAACCAACTCTGTTTTCTCAAAACCTTTAGGCATTTGGACTTCCGAACCACTTTCTTTCAACCACTTCAGTTTCTGAGTAATGGATTAAACTCCTCAATTTTAAAGTGAGTAAATGAATTAATAAGGTTCTCGTCTCTGAAATTGAGACAAAAAATATCATCGACAACTATGATTTGATGTCGATATACAGATAAATCTTTGATGTGTTTTTCCTTGTTTTCCGCAAAGTGAAAATCATCTATAATCGGGACTATCCTTTGGCTGTCTATTTCCTCCATTGGAGTCGTTTCATATTGATCTTTATAAGCGTTTGATATTCTATTCTCCATCTTCCCCTGATATTTATATGTTTTATCAAAAATATAAATAGGAATGAAATTTTTCTTGCGCAATTCAGTGAAAATCTTTTTACATAAGGTTGTTTTTCCAGATTGACTTTCTCCTGCAATAAGCATCTTAGGGTAATCATAAAAATCTTCTATTAATATATCTGATTTAATTTTTTTCTCATATTCTCTTAAATCATTAAATTTTGATAATTCAGGATAAATAAAGATATCTTCTAAGAGAACTTCATCTTTTTGAGAATGAGCTCTTGATAGCAACTCAGTATCTTGTAGAAAATTTGAAAACTGCTCTGTAACCTTAAGTCGTTTGATTTTAATTTCTTTATTTATCACATCCTTCAGTCCGTTATAGACATTATGCCAAACACTGTTGGAATCTTTAAATTCTGAAAATTCTGATATCGGGTTGCCATCAGTAGGTAAAACCAAGGATTTAGATATTCCTTTTTCATCTTTCCACCCACAAGCAGACAATATAATTGAAACAACTGCAACACCTTTCTTTTTCTTTAACTCTATCGCTCTTCTTTTTTCTTTCATGCAAGCTTCAGAATCAAGAAAGTTTGCAGAAATAAATAAACAAATAATATCTGCATTGTCTAAGTTATTATCTATTTTGTCTTGAAAGTCTTGGCCAGCTATTATTTCTCGGTCATACCAATCCTCTATTAATCCTTTTGTTTTTAAAGGAGCAAGATGTTTTCTAAAATCTTTTATATCATTTTCGTCAATATGAGAGTAACTTATGAAAATTTTCAATTTCTCTTTTTCCACTATACTGCCTCCCAGTTTTATTAC
>CAJXGP010000019.1 GCA_913053915.1 uncultured Ignavibacteriales bacterium
GTTAATTTTTCAATATAAATCCCTTTTTGGTTCCGGCTTGTCCAGGTTAGGGGATTGTAATTCGATAACCTATTTTATTCCACTCCCTAAAGTATAAAAGTAAAATTCGAGAGAATTAAATTGAGTATCTAAAACTTATATTCCGTAGATTGGAATTACATAAATCCGGTTTTAATAGAATACACAATATCAAATTAATTGGAAGAAACTATGATGAAAAAATTATTACCGCTATTTATTTTAATAACGTTTTTATCTATGAGTTTTACTTTGAGGGCACAGCAGGTAATTGAATATGGTGTAATGACAGGGCTTAATATTGCTAATCTTTCCGGGAAGGACGTTCCTTCAAATGCTACGTCCAAAGCAGGCTTACTGTTAGGGTTTGCTTTTCAATATTATTTTACCCCAATATTTTCTATTGAACCGGAAGTTTTATACTCGATGCGCGGCGCAACAACTTTTGGTAGTTTTAAAACCGAAGTGATTACTCTTAATTATATTGAATTTCCGGTACTTGCAAAATATAACTTTCATCTTTCTCCCAAAGAGCCTGTTTATGCCAATCTATTCGTCGGACCTTCAATCGCTTTAAATGTCGGTGCGAAAGATAAGATAAACGATAACGGCTATATTTCTACCGTAGATTTAAGAAATAGTACTAAAGCCTTAGATTATGGGCTTGTTATAGGAGCCGGAATGGACTTTGACATGAATACATCTATCTTTAGTGTCGGTACTCGTTATACGTTCGGTTTATCTTCAATGAATAAAGCCTATGTTAATCGTATTTGGCGAAATGGAGTTTTTGCAATTACCATTGGGTATTCGTTTAAATAAGAAACTTCGCATTCTATATTGGTATTGTTAATATTTTTGATATTTACAAAGTATTTTATAATGTTTAATAACATTACAGATTGAATTTAATGCAAGATTAAAATGTCAATGAGAAAGGAATAAAATTGAAGACCGCCATAATAATGTTGGTAATGTCCGTATTGCTTTATCCTAACATATCCCCTTCGAATAATCATCCAAAAGTAATTCACAACGGTAATTTAATATATTTATCAAACACAGTTGTAATAAAATTTAACAAAAAGACCATTATCGGTAACAATTCACTGGCAAAATATACTACACAATTGAAAAACATTTTCCGTCAATTTAAGGTTTCTTCTGTAGATCAGATGTTTCCCGTTAAAGATAAAGTGTCTAGTATCGGCTTAAATAGGATAATGTTGCTTACCTATAAAACCAACTTGGATCCGCTGATTGTTGCAGCTAAACTAAGAAAATTAAAAAATATTGAATGGGCGGAACCAAAATATTTAAGAGAAATTTCTTTCGTTCCGAATGACTCTATTTTTAGGAAAGATGATGATCAGTGGAACCTTTTAAAAATTTCTGCAGAAAAAGCATGGAATATTACTAAAGGAGATACTACGGTTATAATTGGAATTATTGATACCGGTGTAGATTGGAAACATCCCGATTTACGGGCAAATATGTGGTATAAAATAGGTTACGACTTTGGAGGGTTAAACGGAACACCTGATAATAATCCTATCGAAGATCATCCTTATCATGGTACTTTTGTAGCCGGTGTAGCTTCGGCGGTTACTAATAATCACATTGGCATAGCCTCAATTGGTTATAAAAGTAAGCTCATGGCGGTTAAAGTGACTAGGGACGATATGAAAGATCCATCCACAGGTGTCCCATACATCTACTATGGATTTGAAGGAATAAAATATGCAGCGGATAATGGTGCAAAAGTTATAAACTGCAGTTGGGGAGGCAGTGGATATTCCAACATGGAACAAGAGGTGATTGACTATGCAATTTCAAAAGGTGCGTTAGTAGTTGCAGCAGCCGGAAATAATAACAGCTCGAGCGCTTTTTATCCTGCGTCTTACAAAGGTGTTTTATCGGTAGCGGCAACCGATCAAAACGATCTAAAAGCTTCATTTTCGAATTATGGCATAGATGTAGATGTTTCTGCTCCTGGGGTTCATATATATTCTACTTGGCAACCGAATACCTATGATCCAAACGGATCCGGTACATCATTTGCCGCTCCGCTTGTATCAGGTCTGGCAGCGTTGGTTTTTGCAAGATTTCCAAACTTTACACCTCTTCAGGTAGCTGAACAAATAAGGGTCAATTCCGATAATATTTATAATTTAAATCCTAAATATAAATACTTGCTTGGTAAGGGTAGGATAGATGCATATAAAACCTTAGCCGATTCCAATTCTATTTCGGTAAGAGCTTATGATGTTCAATTTTCGGACCCTCCTCCAGGTGGTAACGGAGATGATGTTTTTCAACCCGGTGAAACAATTATTGCAAAGGTAAAGTTTAGAAATTATCTTAGTCCGGTCAATAATCTTAATGTTTCACTGTATAGTGATAATAACTATTCTACTATTGATAATGGAGCTTTTCATATTAATTATATGAAGACTTTGGATTCTACAAATAATTTTACTAGTGTTTATAAAATTAAATTAGCAAATTCTATTCCGTTAGATTATCCTCTTGTATACAGGCTCGATTTTTCCGGAAATAATTATAATGACTTTCAAATGATTCAAACTGTCGGTAATGTATCTTATTCCACACAGTCGGGTAATAATATTGCTTTAACAATTACAAGTAATGGTAATTTAGGATTTAATGATTATCCGAATAATTTACAAGGAAACGGTTTCAAATATCTCAATGGTTCTAATTTATTATTCGAAGGCGCTTTGATGCTGGGAACTTCGGCGACAAAAATTTCGGATGAAGCGAGAGGTGCAAATCAAGACTATAAAGATACATCCTTTGTTAATATTGTGCCTTTTAAATTAAAAATCCCCGGCTATCACTCTAGTGAATCCGGTTCAACAATATTTAACGATAATGGTTCAGGTACAAATAAACTTGGCGTAACGATTGAACTATCTTCATATACTTTCAATACTACCGGTTTAAAAAATTCAATAATTCTTAATTACAACATTACTAACAATTCCGGCTCGAAAATTTCAAATTTATTTGCAGGTTTATTTTTTGATTGGGATCTTGCCGGAGGTGACGGTGATATTACAAAATACGATACAAAAGGAAATTTTGCTTATGCATATCATCAAAGCGGAACGCCGGATACATGGGTTGGAACTGCTTTGATTTCACAAGGTAATTATGGGTATTGGGGAATCTTAAACGACGGTTCCGATAATGGATTTGGAATTTATGACGGTTTTACTAAAGCGGAAAAATGGAAAGCGTTATCGAGCGGAATAGGTAAAGCTGAAGCCGGTCCGGGAGATATATCTGAAGTTACTTCCGGTGGACCATACACTATCGATAATGGAAAAACAATCCAAGTTAGTTTTGCTGTCGCTGCCGGTTTAAATTTAAACGATTTGTATTCCTCAATAAAAGCAGCCCGTGCTAAATATGATTCAATTTTAACGGATACCGGAGGCAATGGTCCTTTAATGCCTAATCAATACATTCTGAAACAAAACTATCCTAATCCGTTTAATCCTAATACTACCATAAAATATTTTGTCCCGTTTAATTCTCATGTAACAATTAAAGTTTACAATGCGCTGGGAATGGAGGTAAAAACATTAGTAGATGAGAATGAAAAAGCAAATAGTAATTTTTATTCTATCGTATTTGACGCATCTAATTTTCCAAGTGGAGTATATTTTTATAGAATAAAAGCGGGAAATTTTAGCGAAACAAAAAAAATGATTCTTATCAAATAACGACATTTGTCAAATTTAAAATCTTAATTTATATCTGTTGAAGAAAATTCAGTACAACTATATTTTATTATCTTTTCTTTGAAATTCAAAATGAGGGGGTTCGTTTACGCTGTTGGCGCATCTTCCCCATTTAATTATTTTATACGTAATTCCTTTTGACATCAATGTGTCTTCTATAACTTCTCGCATCTCTGAAAAGTAAAGCAAAGAATATTGACTTATACCATCAAGTGAAAAAACATTTGTATTGTGTCTTTTTATTGACTGTTGTGGAAATCGTTGAAATAAATTATGACTGATCAGTACAAAATTATTTAATCTATCATTATAAATAATTGTATTTAAAATCATTATGTTATTTACAGCATAACGTATTAAAATATTTTTGTTTACCCTTTTCTTTGAATTATGGTTTTATTTTTATATAATATTTAATATTTTAAAATGTTTAACATCTTAACAAGAAAGGTAATTAATGTTGGAAATTTCTACGGTGTAAAGAATAAGATAATTTTAAAGTAATAAACAATTCCGTCGGATTGTATTAATACATGTAAAGTTTTAATAAGGTGTAAGACGAGCAATTTATTTGATTTCCACACAAATAACTGCAAACTAAAATAAAAAGGAGGAGAGTATAAAATAATGATTGATAAAACATTAAAAAATGCGAAACCTTTATCGGATGAAGAATTAAAAAAAATGAATGCTTATTGGAGAGCTGCAAATTATTTGTCTATCGGGCAAATATATCTTTATGATAATCCACTTTTAAAAGAACCGTTGAAAATTGAACATATAAAACCAAGATTACTCGGACATTGGGGTACAACACCCGGCCTTAATTTCATTTATGTTCATATTAATAGAATTATTAAAAAATATGATTTAAATGCAATTTACGTTACCGGTCCCGGTCACGGAGGACCCGGCTTGGTTGCCAACACATATCTGGAAGGAACATATAGCGAATTTTACCCGAACATTACTCAAGATGCGGAAGGAATGAAAAAATTGTTCAAACAGTTTTCATTCCCAGGCGGTATACCTAGTCATGTAGCGCCTGAAACACCCGGTTCAATTCATGAAGGAGGTGAACTGGGATATTCGCTGGTACATGCCTATGGAGCGGTATTTGACAACCCCGATCTATGGGCTTTTTGTGTCATAGGTGATGGTGAAGCTGAAACCGGTGCACTTGCGACAAGCTGGCATTCAAATAAATTTTTAAACCCTGCTCATGACGGTATTGTAATACCAATTTTGCATCTGAACGGATATAAAATTGCAAACCCTACAGTGCTCGCCCGAATAAGCAACGGAGAATTGCTCAGCCTATTAAACGGTTATGGGTATAAAGTCTTTTTTGTAGAAGGTGATGAACCTGGTAAGATGCATCAATTAATGGCTGCTGCTTTAGATGAAATATATTCGGAAGTAAAAAAAATTCAAGATGATATTCGCAAAAACGGTTTTTCAAAAAGACCACAATTCCCAATGATTGTTCTTCGCTCCCCCAAAGGCTGGACAGGACCCAAAGAGGTTGACGGTCTAAAAATTGAAGGTACTTTCAGAGCTCATCAAGTTCCATTAGCTGAATTAAAAAATAAACCGGAACACATAAAAATCCTTGAAGATTGGATGCGTAGTTATAAACCGGAAGAATTATTTGATGAAAATGGTAAATTTCTGCAGGAGCTTGCAGAACTTGCTCCAAAAGGAGAACGACGATTGGGTGCTAATCCAAATGCAAACGGAGGGTTAAAATTAAAAGATTTAAAAATGCCAGATTTTAGAGATTATGCAGTTCGAGTCTCTAAACCCGGTATAGAACGTGCCGAAGCTACTCGGATTATGGGGCGTTTTTTAAGGGATGTTCTGAAATTGAATGAAGAAAATCGAAACTTCCGGGTTATGGGTCCCGATGAGGTAAATTCAAATAGATTGAACGCTTTGTTTGAAGTTACCGATAGAGTTTCAACCGGAGAAATATTACCGGACGATGATCATATCTCACATGACGGTAGAGTTATGGAAATGCTGAGCGAACATATGTGCCAAGGTTGGCTTGAAGGTTATATATTAACCGGAAGACACGGACTCTTTACTTGTTATGAAGCGTTTATTCATATTATAGATTCAATGTTTAATCAACATGCTAAATGGTTAAAAACTTCCAAACAAATTCCGTGGCGCAGACCGATTGCATCACTAAATTATTTACTTACCTCGCATGTTTGGAGACAAGATCATAACGGCTTTAGCCATCAAGATCCCGGTTTCATCGATCATGTAGTAAATAAAAAAGCTGAAATTATCAGAGTATATCTTCCACCGGATACCAATACTTTGCTTTCGGTTACCGATCATTGTCTGCGAAGTCGAAACTATATAAACGTGATTATTGCCGGGAAACAACCGGAATTGCAATACCTGAATATGGAATCAGCTATAAAACATTGTACTGAAGGAATAGGCATTTGGGAATGGGCTAGTAATGATCAAGACTGCGAACCCGACGTTGTTATGGCGTGCGCCGGAGATGTACCTACTCTGGAAACTTTAGCCGCCGTAGATCTGCTTCGTCAGAATTTTTCTCAGTTAAAAATAAGGTTAATTAATGTTGTCGATTTAATGACTCTGCAGCCGTCCAGTGAACATCCGCATGGTTTATCGGATAAAAATTTTGATTCTATTTTTACAAAAGATAAACCCGTAATTTTTGCGTTTCACGGGTATCCATGGTTAATCCACAGATTGATTTACCGGCGTACAAATCATATTAATTTCCATGTTAGAGGTTATAAAGAAGAAGGTACAACTACTACACCTTTCGACATGGTGGTGTTAAACGAACTAGATCGCTTTCATCTTGTGATGGATGTAATTGACAGAGTACCGAAAATAGAGCGAACCGGTGCTCACGTAAAACAAGCAATGAAATATAAATTATTGGCTCATAAAGAATATATCCTAAAACATGGAGATGATATGCCTGAAGTGCTAAACTGGAAGTGGCAATATTAATTTAAGGATATCGCTCTATTAAAAAATGGTCGCTTCGAGAGAAATTGATCCTAAAGTTTTTTAATAACAAACTATATATGGTGGAAATGACAAAAGAAAATTATAAATCAAAAAGTATTGAAGAGGTAATAACAGAATTAAATTCAAATAAAGAAGGCGGTTTAAGTGAAGAAGAAGTAAAAGAAAGGCTTAAAAAATACGGACTGAACGAAATATCGGAAAAAAAGGTCAGTCCTCTCATGAGATTTTTAAGTTACTTTTGGGGTCCAATACCTTGGATGATTGAAATTGCTTCAATACTTTCATTAATTGTTAAACGTTGGACAGATTTGATCATAATATTAGTTCTTCTTTTTTTCAATGCTATAGTAGGTTTTTGGCAAGAACATAAAGCCTCCGATGCTGTTGCAGCCCTGAAAAAGCAGCTTGCCTTAAAAGCACGTGCAAAAAGAAATGGAAAGTGGATTGAAATAAAAGCTGTTCAGCTTGTTCCCGGCGACATTATCCGTCTACGTTTAGGTGACATAATTCCTGCCGACGTAAAATTAATTGAGGGTGAATATTTAAGTGTAGATCAATCTGCTTTAACAGGAGAATCTTTACCGGTTGATAAAAATTCCGGGGATGTTGCTTATTCCGGAACAATTGTTAAACAAGGCGAAATGGATGCTATTGTAACCTCCATAGGTGCAAATACGTATTTCGGGCAAACTGCTAAATTGGTTTCCGAAGCTAAATCGATTTCTCACTTTCAGAAAGCAGTTCTACACATTGGAGATTATTTGATTTATTTGAGTCTTGGATTGGCAATCATTCTAATATTTGTTGAGCTTTACAGAGGGGAACCTGTCTTATCGTTAATTCAGTTCACCCTCATTCTTGTAGTGGCAGCAATTCCCGTAGCAATGCCGGCTGTGCTATCCGTAACGATGGCTGTCGGCGCTCAAGTACTTGCAAAAATGAAAGCAATTGTTACAAAACTTGAATCTATCGAAGAGATGGCAGGTATGGATATCCTTTGTTCCGATAAAACCGGGACTCTTACTCAAAACAAGCTTACACTCGGAGAACCGGTTCTTTTTAAGGCAAATAATTCTCAAGAAATAATTCTTGCTGCTGCATTAGGTTCTAAAGAAGAAAACCAGGATGCAATCGATTTGGCTATTATTAAAGGTCTTAATGACCAAAGTATTTTAAATGATTATCATCAGCTTAAATTCATTCCTTTCGATCCAATCAGTAAACGGACTGAAGCTAACATATCCACTCAAAACAACGGAACTTTTTCGGTTACAAAAGGTGCACCGCAGGTAATTATTTCAATGTGCAAATTATCGGAACAAGAAAAAGAGCATGCTGAAAAAACAATTAAAGAACTGGCATCAAATGGTTACCGGACATTAGGAGTGGCTAAAGCCGGTAGTAATAAAGATGATTGGCATTTTTTAGGTATTCTTCCTCTTTTTGATCCACCAAGAGAAGATTCTAAAGAAACAATTAGACGTGCAACGGAACATGGGATCAAAGTAAAAATGATTACCGGAGATAATATAGCAATTGCTAAAGAGATTTCATCTAAATTAGGCTTAGGTACGGATATTCATCCTGCAAATGAATTTTTCAGCGATGATAATAAACCAAATATTACATTTACACATTTAGACCAAATTGAAAAAGCCGATGGATTTGCTCAGGTATTTCCGGAACACAAATATCACATTGTTAAAGTACTTCAAGAAAGAGGACATATAGTCGGTATGACCGGTGATGGTGTAAACGATGCACCTGCACTTAAACAAGCCAATGCAGGTATTGCCGTTAGCGATGCTACCGATGCCGCCAGGGCAGCTGCGGCACTTGTACTTACCGCCCCCGGTCTGTCGGTTATAGTAAGAGCTGTTGAAGAAGCCCGTAAAATATTTGAACGTATGAATAGTTATGCTATTTATCGGATTACAGAAACAATACGTATAATGTTTTTTGTTGTTCTTGCTATGATTGTGTTTAATTTTTATCCTATAACGGCAGTGATGATAATTCTTCTAGCTCTTTTTAACGATATTCCGATTATGGCAATTGCTAATGATAATACATGGTTGGACCCAAAACCCGTAAAATGGGATATGCACCGTGTACTTACTGTTTCAACTATATTAGGACTTATCGGTGTTGTTGAAACATTCGGTATTCTTGTAATTGCAAAGATGTTGTTGCATTTAAATAACAGTCAAATTCAAACATTCATATTTTTAAAATTAGCAATTGCAGGACATTTAACATTATTTGTAGCCCGTACAAAAAAGCCGTTTTTATCGAAACCTTTTCCTGCCGGAATTGTATTTTGGTCTGCAGTTATAACTAAATTTTTAGCAACACTGCTTGTTGTTTTCGGACTTGGTTTAGTTACTCCAATTCCGTGGAGTAGTGTCGGTATAATTTGGGCTTACTGTATTGTCTGGATATTTATTGA
The DNA here is from genome assembly GCA_913053915.1 of uncultured Ignavibacteriales bacterium. Next base: position 9,268 of record CAJXGP010000019.1, read on the forward strand.
AGATTGGGCAAAGTTAAGTGTATATCATCATATTGATTTTAAATCTAATAGATATAAATTTTATTTGAATTTAATGAAGGAACCTATTCATTCTTATCTGAATAGGAAATAAATTAATTTGAGTAAATTAAAAGATTAGATAAACATTATAATTTAGTTTTAATGCTAAAGTAATTAGTTCATTCAAATACAAATTAGTCATATTTGAAAAGGTTGTTTTCAAGTTTTCAGATTATGAATGTTAAAATAATTAAAAGATTTTCCGCAAAAAAAAATATCTTTATAGAAAAAGTCTCATAAATAATTTGTGAGGCAACAAATCGGATTTTATGGAAAATTGAATTTAAAAGATGAATTTTATTTCAATGTATTACAGCCTTAAAAATTTAATTTTATTAAATTAACGCACTAAATTTATTTTGTAAAACAATAAAAGATATTATGGAAGAAAAAGTTAAAGAGCTGATAAAAAAGCTTTATAGTAAAGACGGCATCGAAAGGCAAAAAGCCAGGCATGAATTAGTGAAAATAGGAGTTCCCGTTATTAATTATCTTGGTAAATTGCAATTTGAACCCAAGCAGCAAGTAAGATGGGAAGCACTTAAGGCATTAAGCCAAATTGCAGCTCCTGAATCTATCCCAATATTGATTAACGCCTTGGAGAACGATGATTTTGATGTCCGCTGGTTGGCAGCCGAGGGATTAATCCATATTGGTAAAAGTTCCGTAAAACCGTTGCTTGAGGCAATTGTTGAAAAAGAGGATTCGGTTTATTTGAGAGAAGGAGCTCATCATATATTAAAAGATTTAGTTGCTAAAAATTTGTACGATGATGAATACGGTATTATTAATTTACTTGAAAAGTACAGTGTTAAACCGGAATTGGCTTTAATGGCTAAGAAAAATCTTTCGGGAATTTAACCTTACAACGCAAGATAGCTATTTTGAAGAATGAGAAGGGAAGACTTTGTTTTTTTATTCTCGATTTTATCCCAAAAACAAAAGGATTTCCACATCTTCTGAATGCTCGGAATGGTAAGGAAACTAAGTTGCATTTTAAGGTTAATCACTTTTAGAATTTAAATAATAGGGAAAGACAGAAATTATATAAAGTCTTTTACGAACCTTTAATATTAATTTATAAGGAATAATTAAAATGATACTTAAATATGAAATACAAAAACAATTAAAAGAAATCTATATAGATAATATTGCTGATTTGCATTACAACCTTGGGTCTGCTGCATTGTATGAAATTGCCATAAGGAGGAGGGAAGGGATAATCTCTCACATGGGTCCTCTTGTTGTAAGAACAGGTGCTCACATGGGAAGAAGTCCTAATGATAAATTTATTGTCAAAGAATCTTCAAGCGAAAAAAATATTTGGTGGGGTAAAGTTAATGTTCCAATCGAAGAAAATAAATATGATAGAATTTATTCTAGAATGATGGCTTATATTCAAGGGAAAGATATTTTTGTTCAAGATTGTTCTGCAGGCGCAGACCCGGATTATAGACTGCCGATCAGAATTATTACCGAGACAGCTTGGCATAGTTTATTTGCACGGAATATGTTCAGGCAATATAAAAACGAAGATGAACTTAAAAATCATAAAACTGAATTTACAGTTATCCACATGCCTAATTTCCATGCGAAACCGGAAACCGACGGTACAAACTCAAATGCGTTTGTGATAGTTAATTTTGGTAAAAGTACCGTTATTATCGGCGGAACCCACTATGCAGGTGAAATCAAAAAAGCTATATTTACGGTTCTAAATTATTTAAGACCATTACAAAAAGTGATGTCGATGCATTGTTCGGCAAATGTCGGGGAACAGGGCGATGTTGCAGTTTTGTTCGGTCTTTCCGGTACGGGTAAAACAACTCTTTCTGCCGATCCACACCGTAAATTAATAGGAGATGACGAGCATGGGTGGAGCGACAAAGGCGTCTTTAATCATGAAGGCGGATGCTACGCAAAAGTGATTCATCTTTCAAGAGAAGCCGAACCTGAAATATTTGAAACTACTAGGAAATTTGGAACTATCTTAGAAAATGTTTCGATCGATATTATTACCAGACGCCTTAATCTTGATGACGATACTTTTACGGAAAATACTAGAGCTGCGTACTCTCTTTCCCATATAGATAATATCGTTTCC
>CAJXGP010000020.1 GCA_913053915.1 uncultured Ignavibacteriales bacterium
CCGTGAAGACCGCCGGAAACTTTGTAAGAACTTTTATCAAATTTTCCGCCCGCATGCAGGAAAGTCATAACAACTTCAAGAGCCGAAATCTTTTCAACCGGATGAATATCAACGGGTATTCCGCGTCCATTATCTTCAATAGTAATGCTCTCATCTTTATTGATTGTTATCTCAATCAAATCTGCGTAACCGACTAAGGCTTCATCAATGCTGTTATCAACAACCTCATTAACCAAATGATGCAGACCTCTATTACCAACATCGCCGATAAACATTGCAGGTCGCTTGCGTACAGCTTCTAATCCTTTTAATACATTTATATTTTTTGCACTATATTCATTACTTTCTTCTAATGTTGACATATTTTTATTCCGCTTAATGTTTGTTTTATTTTCAAGATTTATTTCTTTTATTTGTTAAAAAAATTAATAACCTGTTTTAGTTTCTATATTAAATAAAGCGAACTCCTTTAATCCTTTTTTCGTTAAAATACTTATTTACTTTTTCCACTATAATTTTTTCTTTGAATTTCAATTCGCTTCTCCAAGCAGGATTATCAACTTTCAAATATAATACATCTTTAACGACTTTTACCGCTATCGCTATTTTTTCAAGGTCTGGAAATATTTTGTTAAAATCCGCTACAATATCGGATTGTTTTAATGTTTTTCTCAAATTATAAAGTGCAGGGTCTTTATTTATAATATCAGCCAAGCTTAAAAAATCGTTAGTCATTTATTATCTGCCCTTGATTAATCTTTATCACATTATCATTGTCTTTTTTTTCTAAATAAGACATGTTGGTAAAATCTGTGAGTGTAATAAAAGCTTGCCCAACACATCTTAAGTAATTACTGATTTTTTGCGCCCTATTGATATCCAATTCACCGAATACATCATCCAATAAAAACAATGAGGTTTTTCCCGTTATTTCTTTTAAATAAAAAAATTCGGCAAATCTTAAAACTACTTGAAATGTTTTATGTTGCCCCATTGAACCATACTTTCGTAAATTATAACCGTTAATTTCAAAAATAAAGTCATCGCGATGGGGTCCGATCAAATTAGCGGTTCTTCTGAGTTCCTCATCTTTTTTTTCATTCAAAAGATTGACAAACATCTCTTTTATATTCTCGTTTTTTCGATCTTCGAGAAAAGAATATTTGATTGTTGGAATTTCATCATTTCCCATTATTACTTCATAAGATGACTTAACAAACTCATTAAAATTCCGAATAAAATTTATTCGCTGTTTTATGATTTCACTTCCTGTATCAATCAATTTTTCCGTCCATGCTTCAAGCTCATCAAATAAAATCTTTCTTTTATTCTCTTTGATTTGCATCAGAAGATTAGAACGCTGCCGTAATGTTTTATTATAGTCTAACATGTTTTTTAAATAAGCATTGTTAGATTGTGAAATAACCGAATCGACAAATCTTCTTCTTTCACTCGGTGAGCCTTGTGTAATGGAATGACCGGCGGGTGTCAAAAGGACGATAGGAAATTTACCGATAACATTCGCTGAATATGTTATTTGCTTATTATTCAGAAAATAATATTTTCTGTTTTCGGCTGAAGAAAAGAATATTCTAACATTATTTTGTGTCAAATCTCTAAATAAACCCTCTACTTCAAATTCATTCTCATTAAATCTAACCACTTCGCTATCGGATTTTGAATTGTACCCTTTTGTAGTACAAAGATAATAAATTGATTCCAACACTGATGTTTTTCCTTGTCCATTTCCACCAACGATATAATTTATGCCGTCTGAAAAGTTTAATTTCGAATTTTTATGACTCCGGAAGTTCTTTAGGTAAACAAACAATAAAGTCATTTCAATTATTTAACCGTATGGGCATCAATAAAAACATAGTGTCTTCATTTTCTTTAGGTTGAGACGGTACAATAATACACGCTTTAGTAGAAGAATGCAGCTTAAAAATTATTTCGTCATCTTCGATATGGTTTAAAATTTCTTGCAAGTAAATTGTGTTAAAACCGATTTCCATTGGTTCGCCATCATATTCACAATGTAGATGTTCCTTTGCTTTTGATCCTCTCTCATTATCTTCGGCTGATATTTCCAAGTCATTTGTTTCGATCGAAAACCGGACTTGTTTATTATCCGCTATAGAAAATAGTATCATTCTTTTTACACTTGCCAATATCTCTTTGGCATCTAGTTTTAATTTATTTTCATTTACCAACGGAATAACACTATTATAAGCAGGATACTTATCATTAATCAATCTGGAAATAAAAGTAATATCATCTATTTTAAACAAAGCATTAGAATTGCTAAAATAAAACTTAACGTCATTATGAGATATTAATTTTAATAATATTGAAATAGCTTTTTCCGGAATTACATATTGTTGATTATCATCAAATTTTAAGTTCTTATTTATATGCTTTATTAACCGGTGACTATCAGTGGTAATAAACTTAAGCCCTTCATCTGAAAACTCAAATAACATACCTGTCATTGCGGGACGTACATCTTCCTTACCGATAGCGAACGAAGTGTATTCAAAAGCCCTTCTCAAATCGTCACCTGCTATAGTAGTTTCATTTTCTACAGGCACTTTGGGTATAATCGGAAAGTCATCATGAGGAAGATAACTGATATCATATTCTCCATTATCGGTGGTTAATTTAATTTTTGATGAAGATTCTACCTTAAAATGTACTAGTGTATCTCCCAATGAACGGATAATTTCGTAGAGCAGTTTTGCAGGCAGTACCATTTTAATATTGTCGTCAGCCGCAACATTGATTGACGAAATTAATGACATTTCAAGGTCTGTTGCATATACGGTTAAAGAACCATCCTGTATATCAAAAAGAAAATTTTCCAATATTGACATTGGGGTACGAACGGGAACTGCAGGAATTATCTTGGATAATAACTTTTCGAGAACCTTACTGTTAATCTTAAATTCCATTTATTATATCCTTTTAAAGTATGTAAAATACTAAAATTGAGAAACAATCTCAATGTTAAAAGAAGGTAAATAGCGGTATATTATAAATAATTGTAGAGATACTATAACTAATATTTATACAAGTAATTAGAACAATCTTTAAAATATGACTGGGTTGTTTTTAGTCTGATTATCATTATTGGATTTAGTTGCAGTTAATGTATAAATACCTCCACTTATATAGCTGGAATAGAAAACTAAAATTTTAGTACCGGCATTTATAGTAACAGTTCCATTTACATCTCCTGAAACACTAGAGCCGGTTACACCTATAGGAATATCGTAAGTAGTTACATATTGATATTTACCTTGAGGAATGTTTTTAATTTGCACTAAATTACCTGAAGATATCTTTACTAAATTACCCCTAAAATTTACATATATATTACCTGCTGCGGCATTTTTAAACATTATGCTGTTATTTACATTACCGGAACAGCCGTTAAATAAAAATAAGATTGTTAACATGAAAAACGATAATGTTATTAATCTTTTCATAACCGCCTCTTTTTAAAGAAAACAATTTTCATAAAATTTATATATCATAAAAATTAGTTTAATTCTTTCTAATAATCAATATTTTTTAATATTAAAAAATCTCCTTTAACATATATTCAACATGCTTATAATTATTAATAGTTTAAAGATAAATATATATAATAATAATAGTATTGTGGATATGTGTATAAGTTGATAATAGATAAAAAATACTCATTAAAAAGCTAAATTTATTTTTAAAATATTATTCTCAAAAACTTGTTTTCGAACTAACAAAAATGGTAATATATAACAGATTACGAGTTTTTAGTTTTCGATTTTGAATTTAATTTTTTTTATTTGATAAACCCATTCGTTTTTTAATAAAAAAAAAATTCAAGAATTATCATTGTGGAAAACTACTTGATAAGAAGTAAGATTTCCACATAAGTTAATAAATGCGAAATTATCAACATTTAATTCAATGGTTATTAACTAATTATTAACATTACTATGCAAGACGGCTATTATGAAGAATGAAAAGGGAAAATTTTATTTCTTAATTTAAGTATAGAGTTGTGTATATAATATTTTCTGAGTTCCGGTGACGATAAGGTCGGAAAAAAAGTCGGAGAAGTTGGGATTTTCTCTTTCACAAAAGGAAGCTTTTAATTATAATACTTAGTTTCCGATATAGATTATGTGTTATAAAACTAGGAAAAATTTACTTCAATCGTATTTTTAAGATCACCGATCGTTTCTTCCAAAACAGGATCAATTAATATAGAATCTTGAATTAAAGTACATGCATGAATTACGGTAGAATGATCTCTTCCTCCAAAATGCAGACCTATAGTTTTTAGTGATGATTTAGTCATTTCTTTTGATAAATACATTGCAATTTGTCTAGCTGAAACAATCTCTTTTCTTCGTGTTTTATCTCTAATTTTGTTTTCATCTATTTTAAAATAATCACAGACTATTTTGGTGATATTTTCAATAGTGATATTAACTTTCCTATTAGTTGCAATTTCTTTAACGGTTTTTTTAGCCAATTCGAGATTAATTTCTTTAGAGTTTAATGATGCATTAGCTAAAAGTTTTATCAAGCAGCCTTCCAGCTCTCGAATGTTGGAAGTTATATTATTAGCAATATATTCAATCACATCGCTTAAAATGGTCATTCCAAAATCTTCAGATTTTTTTTTAAGAATAGCAATTCTGGTTTCCAATTCCGGGGGTTGTATATCGGCGGATAATCCCCATTGGAATCGTGAAATAAGTCTTTCATTCAACCCGTTTAGATCTTTTGGCGGTTTATCGCTGGAGAGAATGATTTGTTTACTCAATTGATGAAGAATATTGAAGATATGAAAAAAAAGATCTTGAGTTTTTTCTTTCCCTATTAAAAATTGAATATCGTCAATAATCAAAACATCCATGCTTCTATAAAAGTTTTGAAATTCGTTTACCTTGTTTGATTGAATAGCCTCTACAAACTCGACGGTAAAAATATCGGATGAAAGATAAATAACTTTTTTAGAAGGGAATTGTTTGATGATTTTGTTTCCAATAGCTTGAATCAAGTGAGTTTTTCCAAGCCCAACACCCCCATAAATAAATAATGGATTAAAAGATGTACCACCGGGATTATTGCCAATAGCGATGGCAGCAGCTCTGGCAAGTTGATTGCCTTCACCTTTAATAAAATTTTCAAAAGTATACCGTGGATTCAAAAAAGTTTCAAAACCTTGCAAGTTTTCGTCGGTACTTGATTGAACGGTTTCTACTTTTTTAAATTCAGTTATATCCTCACTTCCGCTTTCAACTTCATCTTCTTCTGAAATAATATAAGCTAATTTAGCTTTTGGTCCTAAAACCTCATGAATTATTTTGTTAATTAAAGTATTAAAATGTTCGTCAATCCATTCCCAAAAAAACTGATTTGGAAGTTGAATTTTAAGTGTTGAATTTTCCAACTCAAGGGGGATTATAGGTAAGAACCATGTATTATAAGTTAAAGCACTTACATTTTCTTCAATGGTTTTAAGGCATTCTTTCCACGCTTCCGGTGCTTGCATTTTATAAGTTTTGTTAATCATTTCAGTATTCAACATAAAACGTTATCCACAATTATAAACATTAAAAATTTGCTAAAAACAAACTATTTTTCAAAAAAAATGATAAAGCAAAACGGATTATCAACAAGTTATTAACACTAAATGAGTGGGCATAAAGTATATAAAGCAAATAACTTAAGTCCTTCCGCTTAAAACATTCACACAAGCTTGCCGTAATAAGGAAGCGTTGTTATCATTATTTTGATGTGGAACGTTTTCACAAAAAAAAGTTATCCACAAGATATTCACACATTCTATGAGCCCTCGCTCTTAACAAAAAGTAGGAAATATTATTCTTTAGTGCAAATTAATTTTTAAAAAAGAATTTTTTTTTTGGTAAGATTATAATTGGCTGAATGCACAAAAATAAGTATCTTGTATGTTTAAAATTCAATAATTATTTTTGAAATCTTTTGATAAATAGGAATGAATAATGAAAAGGACATTTCAACCGAGTATTAGAAAACGGAAGAATAAACACGGGTTCAGAGAACGAATGAAGAGTAAAAACGGCAGAAAAATTTTATCTAGAAGAAGAGCAAAAGGGCGAAAAAAATTAACCGTTAGTGATGAGAAATAATTTAACTTGAAGCGTTACAGCTTTTCCATACAGGAAAAAATTAAAAATAAAAAAGATTTCGAAAAAATTTTCTCCACCGGTAAGGTCATTTTTTCTTCCGATAGAAAAATAAAAGCGACCTATATTATTAAAAAAAACCATGATCATCCTGGAGTAAAAGTAGCGGCAGTTGTTTACAAAAAAGCCGGTATTGCAGTATGGAGAAATAGAACTAAAAGGTTAATTAAAGAAGCTTATCGACTGAACAAAGAAAAATTGATGGAAGAATGTATAATGAAGAAAGTCATGCTTCTAATTGCATTTTCTCCGTATTATTTGAATGAGAAGAATAACAAGAAGTTAAGGTTTAATGATGTGATGCAGGGTGTTGTAGAGATAATGTTAAAATTAAAAAGTAGTATATAATGCGGAGAGTATTTGTATTTTTAATAAAAATTTATCAAAGGATTATTTCGCCTCTTTTTCCACCATCATGTCGATTCTATCCAACCTGCTCAGAATATGCAGTTCAATCATTTACAAAATATGGTATTTTTAAAGGTGGGGTAAAGGCAATATGGCGGATTTTAAAGTGCAATCCTTTCAATAAGGGCGGGTATGACCCTCTGGATTAAATGGATATTTAATGGATAAAAACACAACTTTAGCATTTATATTAATTGGTATTATTCTAGTTATCTGGCTGTTCATGAATACTCCCAAATCGCCCGTGAAACCCATCGGTAAAGAAACCACCACTGAGGTTGCAAATGATACAGCAGCACATCGTAAAGCAATCGCTAAGTTCGAACAAAAAATAAAAAAAGAAAAGCTTGCTCTGGCTAAAAAGAAAATTAGAAGTAAGACTAAAAGTCTTTCTTTTGGAAAGTATTTTTCCGTATCTCACGAAAAAGGAAGAATTATAACTATTGAAAATAATCTTGTTAAAATGGAGCTTACAACCAAAGGGGGAGATATAAAAAAATATTATTTGAAAAAATTTAAAAATTGGTACTCAGCAAGCAAAAATGATACCGGTGGTTTTTATGAAACCCATGTTCAATTAATAAATTATCCTCGCGGCAATAGCGGTCCCGATCTGGCATTTGTATCGGCTGACGGTAAAGCAATTAATACTTCGAAGCTTAATTTTACTCCCAATCTTAACAAGGCATATTACAAATTAACTGATAACGATTCATTAGTTGTTACTTTCACATATAAAATTGATGCTAACAGGTTTATAAGAAAAATATATGTTTTATATGGCGATAAATATAGTATCAATTATAGTATTTTGCTTAAAGGAATGAATAATCTGATTAGTAACAATACATACGATTTAATTTGGAAAAATGGGATTCGATTTGTAGAAGGAAATTCTGTGGATGAAGCTACTTACGCAAATGCCAGTGCTTATTACGGTGGCGACCATGTTGTAGTTCAGGCTTCTAAAGTAGGAGAGAAGGTACATAAAGAATTTACCGGCAGGGTTGGTTGGATTGCTGTTCGAGATAAATATTTTACTGCAGTTATGATTCCAAATAATCCCTCGGAGGTTGAAGGAGCATATATTGAAGGAACAGAAACGGCATATAAAAATAATGGTGAAAGAGCTTATTACAATATAAGTCTAACTGTTCCATTTCAAAATGCCGATGTTGAGAGGCAGTCTTTTACACTTTATATAGGGCCTGTCGATTATAATATTTTAAAGGCTCATGGACATAATTTACAGGAATTGGTAGAATTCGGAAGTTTTTTGGGGCTAAGATTTCTGGTAAGGCCAATTGCGGAGTACTTACTATTACCATTATTTAATTTTCTGCATCTCTTCATTCCTAATTATGGACTTGTAATAATAGTTTTCTCGTTGATTATAAAATTAGTTTTATATCCGCTGACAAAATCAAGTTATCAATCGATGAAAAAAATGCAGTTATTGCAGCCGAAGATAGCGGAATTAAAGGAGAAATTTAAAGATAATCCTCAGAAAATGAATAAAGAAACAATGAAGCTTTATTCTACCTATGGAGTGAATCCGGCCGGCGGTTGTTTGCCCTTAGTGCTTCAAATGCCGATTTTCATCGCTCTTTGGGGGTTATTTAAAGTAGCTATAGAATTAAGGCAGCAGCCGTTTATTTTTTGGATAAAAGACTTATCCAGTCCCGATATTATTTTAAAACTTTCTTTCAAAATACCTATTTTTGGAATAAATGAGATTAGCGGTTTGGCTGTACTGATGGGGGTCGCAACTTTCGTTCAACAAAAGATGACCGTAAAAGACCCAAAGCAGAAAGCTCTAGTGTACGTTATGCCTATATTTCTAACTTTAATGTTTATGGGATTTCCTTCAGGGTTGAATCTTTATTATTTAATGTTTAATGTATTTTCTATTGGTCAGCAATATTATATTAATCATCAACATGACGGGGAATTACTACCTGTGAAGAATCCTAAGAAGAAAAAGGGATTTATGGCTAAGTTAATGGAATCTGCAGAGCAGAACGCTAAAACACAACAACGGAAAAAAAGGTAATGTTTAAATTTTATTATACTAATCTGATAGATGAGACTCATAAATTGATTGGGAAATGTAGTTTAACGGATGAATCCAACCTAATAAACCCAAATTTTTATACTGTCACCATCACAAGATCTTTCCTCGTATAAATGATGGACGTAAATTACTATATTGCACAAATTGATAAGCTTTAATATATGATAATCATTTACTTTTTATAATTAGTTATGCAAGTTTATACCGTAAAATTTCAAAATTTGAAAGAATCTATTTATAAAGCCTTAACATGCGGTACATCAAAAAAATATCCATTCTGATTTTTCTACTTTTTACCTTTGTAACTACTGCGCAAACTAAATATTCCTTAACGCTAAAGCTCAAGGCAAAAAAATTACCTTTCGGTATAATCGAAAAAGTACCGGCAGCAATGCCAACCGTTGCCATAGCTTTAAGCGGTGGGGGAGCAAGGGGGTTTGCACAAATTGGTGTTTTAAAAGCATTTAAGGAAAAAAACGTTCCGGTAAATATTATAGTAGGTACAAGTATAGGCAGCATTATCGGAGGATTATATGCCGCAGGCTATTCTCCTCATCAATTGGATTCCATAGCTGTTAATACCGATTGGCAAACTTTGCTTGCTTCAGCCCGAGAGACAAATCGAAGAGAATTATTTGTCGATCAAAAAATAACGGAAGATAAAGCGATTTTTTCTTTAAGATTAAAAGGCTGGGAACCGATTTTACCCACATCAATAAATCAAGGTCAAAAGTTATCTTCATTTTTAAATCTTCTCATACTTAAATCTCCCTTGAACATTCAAAATAATTTTAACGATTTAAAATTTAAATATCGTGCTGTTTGCACAAACTTGGTAAACGGCAAACCAATAATTATGAAAAGCGGTTCATTGAGCAGAGCGATGCGTGCTAGTTCGAGCGTTTCATTTTTATTAAGCCCGTTAAGAATAGATTCGCTCATACTTGTAGATGGCGGTTTGGTTGCAAATATTCCGGTTAAAATTGCTTCTAAAGTTGGAGGCGATTTTGTGATTGCAGTAAATACAACAAGCGGGCTTCATTCTAAGAAAGAATTAAATCTTCCCTGGGTTGTTGCCGATCAAATTGTAAGCATTCCTATGAAACTATTGAACAAAAATCAACTTAAGGATGCTGATTTTATTATCAAACCGTCTTTAAATAATCATCAACCGGAAAATTTCTCTAATCAAAAATCTATAATACAAGACGGTTATTTTTCAGCTTTGAAAGATGTTGATTTAATTAAAGAGAAGATTGATTCAATCTTTATTAAAAATTTAAATCAAAAACAATTTTTCATAAAGAACTTATTAATAGATACAAATAATAGTGAAATTCAAAGACCTTATTTATTGAAGTATTCGATGCAGGATTCGGTATCTAATTATGAGATTTATGATGATTTACGCGTTTTATTTTCGAGTGGTTTTTATAAACATGTTTCTGCTGAAATTGTTCTATATAAAAATTATTCAACAATAAAGTTTGATCTTATAAAAAATCCTCCGATTAAAGAGATATTAATTAATGGCGTTAGTAAAGTTAATGAGAATAAAATAATGTCGATATTTTCCGGTTTGAAAAATCAACCGTATAATGCTAGAATATTGGGGAAAAAATTGTTTCGATTGTTGTTTTTTTACAGACGTAAAGGTGACTTATTGACCGAAATCAATAATGTGCATTTTAATTTAAAATCAGGTTTATTAAGTATAAATATTAAAGAAGGAAAAATTTCGGCTATATCGATTGTTGGAAATAAATATACCAATACTTCAGTAATTATGCGTGAATTACCATTTAAAGTAAGTGAATTCTTTAATTTTAACGATGTGAAACAGGGCTTGGTAAATTTAAGTAGTACAAATCTTTTTGATGATATATTTATTACTGTTCGAGAGCAGAACAATAAAAATAAAATTTTTGTAAATGTGAGGGAAAAACCGCCTAGTTTGTTAAGGTTCGGTTTCAGAGATGATAATGAATACAAAGCACAGTTAAGTTTAGATTTGAGAGATGAAAATCTTTTTGGAAGCGGGACTGAACTTGGTATGCTTCTGTTCGGAGGCGTGAGAAATCGGACATACATATTGGAGCAAAAATCTAATAGAATTTTTAATACTTACTTAACTTATAAATTAAACGCCTATTATAAATTCAATGATGTTTATCATTACAAAAATATGCCCACGAGCAGCAGTACTTATTTTAATAGAACTTCCGATGGTGAATATAGACAATATTTTTACGGAGCTTCGGCCGCTGTGGGTATGCAATTGAAAAAATTCGGTAATCTTATTCTGGAAGGTAAATACCAAATTGATCAGATAAAAAATTTAAAAAATGATATTGTTAATCCTTATAAAATTAAAATTATCAGTTTCAATGCAAATTCTACTATCGATACACAAAATAAATATCCATATCCGACAAAAGGCATTTACTTTAAAGCGGAATATGAAACCGCGCAATCAATTTTCGGCGGAGAAGTCGGTTTTACAAGATTTAAATTTCTTTATAGAAACTATTTTACTTTTGATAAAGTGAATACCTTTTCACCTAGATTGGAGTTGGGATTTGCCGATTTGACCTTACCTTTAAGCGAACAGTTTT
>CAJXGP010000021.1 GCA_913053915.1 uncultured Ignavibacteriales bacterium
ATAATAACTTAACAATTTTTTTAACCGTTTTAACGGTTTATAATTATGTCACTTATTCATAAATTTACCTTTTTTAAGTGGGTTCATTAATGAATTGTCATAAACTGTTTCAAAAGTATTATTTCTATCATTTTTGGAAATAAAGATACAAGAAAGCTTTTGAAATGTGTTTGTATAAGAAATATTTCTCATTCGTTTGAAAGGACAATCCGTAAATTTGTGATGGTATTGTCTATTTTATATTTGAAGTTTTTAGATTTCCGTTCCTCATTTATATGAAGGAAACATTCACATGAATGACTATCTTTAAAGTGAACTCAGATGACCGTATGAAAGGAGCAGAAATTATGTCCCATAGAATTGATAAAGTTGAACATTTAATAAAAGAAGAAATCAGCCTCATTTTTTTATATAAATTAAATGATCCTTCATTCAGTTTCGTAACTATTACTTCGGTAAAATTAAGTGCGGATCTTAAAATTGCTAAAGTATATTTCTCGGTCTTAGAAAAAAACGACAGAGAAAAAGTAATGAAAAAGATTAGTTCTATATCAGGTTTTATTCGCTCCGAACTGGCTTCTCGGATTAGAATCCGGTTTGTACCCGAGTTAAAATTTTTTCTAGACGACACACTCGATTATGTAGAAAAAATTGAAGGATTAATTAAAAAAATGCACGAAGATGATAACAAGGGAAACAACTGAATTTTCACATATTGACTTCCAAAAAGGTGAAGTAATTTTAATCGATAAACAGGTTAAATGGACTTCTTTTAAAGTTGTTTATGAGCTTAGGAAAATCATCGATGTTAAGAAAGTTGGGCATGCAGGTACTTTGGACCCTAGCGCTACAGGCTTGTTAATTTTGTGTACCGGGAAGAAAACTAAAGAAATATCTAAATATCAGGAGTTAAAGAAGTCTTACTCGGGAATTATATTGTTAGGCAAATCTACTCCATCAATGGACTTGGAAACAAAGGTTATTGAAGAATTACCTTATCAAGATATTACAGAAGATGAAATTATTACAGCTAAAGAAGAGTTAACAGGCAAAATTGAACAAATTCCTCCTATGTACTCTGCAGTAAAATTTAAAGGAAAAAATCTGTATAAACTAGCGAGGAAAGGAAAGACGGTTGAAAGAAAACCTCGCCAAGTAACTGTTTACAGTTTTGTACTGATTGATATCAAACTGCCTGAAATACATTTTGAAATTCAATGTTCTAAAGGTACCTATATTAGAGTAATTGCAGATGATCTCGGTAAAAAATTGGGGTGCGGAGCTGTTTTAAGCGCTTTAAGAAGAACAAACATTGGGCAATATTCGGTTGATAGTGCGCTTAGTGTTAATGAATTTAAAGAACGCTTTTACGTTGAAACAATATGAAATTTAGATATTTAAATGTTTCTAATAAGATGCTTACAATGTTTAAAATTTCTTTTTCAGATTAAAAAAATGTATATTAACTAGATATAGTTTGGATAAAATTTTGTTATGAAAGTATTTGAAAGCTTATCAAAAGTAACGATAAATAAAAATAGTGTTGTTACTTTAGGTACTTTCGATGGTGTTCATTTAGGGCATCGAAAGATCATTGAAATGATGAAAAATAAAGCGGAGCAATTAAATAGTAGAGATTTTTTAATTACATTTTACCCTCATCCGCGGAAAGTTGTCCCGAACAATAGTTATAATGTCAAACTATTAACTACACAACGGGAGAAAATTGGCTTATTAAAATCTTTAGATATACAGAATATTTTAATTATTAATTTCACAAAAGAATTTTCACAATTAAGTTATAATGAGTTCTTAGAAAATTACATTATCAACGGTACCGGACTCAAGAATATTGTTATCGGATATGATCATCATTTCGGTAAAGGACGGAACGGTAATGCAGATAAATTGAGAGAGCTAAGTTCAATGTACGGTTTTAATGTAACTACGGTTGATGCCGTCAGTATAAATGGAATTGCGGTTAGTAGTACTAAAATAAGAAATGCACTCTTGAACGGAAATATCAATGAAGCAAATTCATATTTAGGCAGATTCTATTCATTTGGAGGTACCGTCATCAAAGGCGACGGCAGAGGCAGATTGCTGGGATTTCCTACTGCAAACTTGAAGCTTGAAGATGACGATAAACTTCTTCCTGCTATTGGTATTTATGCTGTCGAATGTTTTATTGAAGGGAAAAAGTTCTTAGGCGTAATGAGTATCGGAAAGAGACCGACTTTTTATGATTCCGGTAAAATTACAACCGAAATTTATATAATCGATTTTGAAAAAGATATTTACGGAGATTTTATAACGGTTAATGTTATTGATAAAATACGGGGTGAAGAAAAATTCTCTTCTACCGGAGAATTAATTAAACAGATGAAGAAAGATACCGAAATTGGAATAAAAATTTTAACTAAACAAAAGAAATTAACTTATTAGGAAAAATATTTTGTTCTTTGAACCGGAATATCAAAAAAAATTATTATTTCTTCAATCCGGATTTTGCAATATATAGGAAATAGTTTATTAAATTTTAAGTGCCGATTATAAAAGTTTTACAAAGGCTAACGTAATATTTGGTTTAAACAGAAATTAAAAGCCGATTAAATCGGTATTCAATATTCATGAAATTATAACGTTTTAAGAATGTATTAATGAAAAAGATGGCTGAGAAGTCCGTAGCTAACTTCTTGCTGTCGGCTTAGTCGTATCATAAAATTGATATATAAATAATTGATTCCGGTTTATTCTGGGGTTATATCGTATAAAAAATATAAGGTTTAAATATAATGACAAAAGAAGAAAAACAGGAGATAATTAATCGTTTTGGGGAAAACGAAAAAGATTCAGGCAAATCTGAAGTGCAAATTGCATTATTAACAAAAAGAATTAATGATCTTACACAACATTTTAATGTACATAAAAAAGATCATCACTCAAGAAGGGGTTTGATGATGATAGTCGGTAAAAGACGTAAGTTACTTGATTATCTCATTAAAAAAGACATCAATAGATATCGAACAATAATTAAAGAATTGAAAATTAGAAAATAGAAGGTATTGAAATATGATAGTATCAAGAGAAATTGAAATAGGAGACAAAAAATTTTCCATTGAAACCGGTCGTTATGCAAAACAGGCTAATGGAGCGGTTATGGTAAGATATGGTGACACAATGGTATTAGTGACGGCTGTTGTCCGCGATGAGGCGAAAGAAGACCAAGACTTTTTCCCTCTTCAAGTTGAGTATAGAGAAAAGAGTTCCGCTGCCGGAAAATTTCCCGGTGGTTACATTAAAAGAGAAGGACGGCCTTCCGAGAAGGAAATTCTTAGTGCTCGTTTGATCGATCGTCCTATCAGACCGCTTTTCCCGGAAAATTTCAAAAACGAAACGCAAATAATTGCGCTGGTATTTTCCCATGATGGTGAAAATGATGCTGATGTTTTAGCCGCAGTCGGTGCATCTACTGCACTAACTATTTCTAATATTCCTTTCGCCGGTCCTATTGCTGAAGTTAGGGTTGGTAAAATTAACGGCGAATTAATTATCAACCCAACTTTTCAACAGTTGAAGGAAAGTGATTTGGAGTTGGTAGTTGCAGGTTCGGAAGATTCCATCCTTATGGTAGAAGGTGAATCATGCCAAATAAAAGAAAATGAATTGCTGGATGCTTTAAAATTTGCTCAAGTTGAAATCCGAAAACTTGTGCAAATTCAGAATGAAATGAGAGAAGAAGTGAATATTCCTAAAATGGAAATACCCGTGGAAGAAATTGATTCCGAATTAAAAAATGATGTCTATAAACTAGCCGAAGAAAAATTCAAGGAAATTGTTTATTCAGTATTATCCAAAGAAGAGAGAGATCGAAAAAATAAAGAATTAGCTATATTTATTCAGGAATCTTTAAGCGAAAAATATCCTGAACAAGAAAAAATTATCGGTGAAATCCTCCATGCTATGGAAAAAGATTTAATGCGAAATAGAATTCTTCAGGAAGGCTTGAGATTAGACGGAAGAAATACAAAACAAATTCGACCAATTGCAATTGAAGTCGGTATTTTACCGCGTACTCATGGCTCGGCTTTATTTACAAGAGGTGAAACTCAAAGCCTAACAACAGTAACCCTCGGTACAAAGAACGATGAGCAAACAGTGGACGGTCTTCAAGAAGAATATTCCAAAAAATTTATGCTTCATTATAACTTCCCCCCTTTTAGCGTCGGCGAAGTTGGAAGAATGACCGGAGTTGGAAGAAGAGAAATCGGACATGGAAATCTGGCCGAAAGAGCATTAAAAATGGAAATGCCTTCCGAAAATGAATTTCCATATACGATTAGGGTTATTTCCGATATTTTAGAATCAAACGGTTCTTCATCGATGGCTACCGTATGTGCCGGCTCACTTGGATTGATGGACGCCGGTGTACCATTATCTAAAGCCGTTGCCGGTATTGCGATGGGATTAATTAAAGAAGGTGATCAATTTTCTATTCTTTCGGATATATTAGGAAACGAAGATCATCTTGGAGATATGGATTTTAAAGTTGCCGGAACCGATGAAGGCATTACCGCCTTTCAAATGGATATTAAAATCCAAGGTATTTCTTTCAAAATTTTGGAACAAGCCTTGGAACAAGCTAAAGAAGGCAGAATGCATATTCTCGGTTTAATGAATGAAGTTATACAAAAACCAAGGGA
Source organism: uncultured Ignavibacteriales bacterium (assembly GCA_913053915.1). The sequence continues at coordinate 4,704 of CAJXGP010000021.1, forward strand.
AACCCTATCCCCCTTTGCACCCAGACTTATTACTATGAAAATTGATACTGACCAAATCGGTTTGATAATCGGACCTGGCGGTAAAACTATTCAAGGTATGCAGCGCCTTTTTGGGGTTGATATTAATATTGAAGAGGATGGTACCGTAAATATTGCATCTCCAAATAATGAAAATGCAGCTAAGTGTAAAGAATATATCAAAAAACTTACTGCTACTCCGGAAGTAGGCGAAGTTTATGAAGGTGTTGTTACAAAAATTATGGATTTTGGAGCTTTTGTCGAAATTTTACCAGGGAAAGAAGGTTTGCTTCATATTTCACAGATCGATAATAAAAGAGTAAATAAAGTAACGGATTATTTTAAAGAGGGAGATAAGGTAACCGTTAAATTAGTAAAAGCTGAAAATGGTAAGTTTTCTTTAAGTAGAAAAATACTTATCAATGATAAAGTAAGCTCTACCGAAAAAAATAATTAAATATTTTTGAGCTTCTTTTATTAAATATCATTCATGAAAACGATGAAAGCAAGTATGTAGATTACGGAAATTAAAAACCTTATCTATTTAATTGATTTTCGCATTAGCATGATTATAATGATAATAAATATTTTTACTTGTTTAAGCGGAAGTAATAAATAGCTATAATTTATTACTTCAATATTTTAATTAATTAATTAATGAATATTTTATAGAAAATATTTAATAACCAAATAATTTTTTATAGAAGTTCATTATATATAAATTGATATTCAACTGTAGAAAGAAAAATTTTTTATGATTTTTTTTGAGAGTTTATTAATACTGCATTTCTTAATGTGGCAATTTATCAATCAGAGGGAAAAGCCAAGCATTTCCGTCTACAGGATGAGTCAATTTATTTTATATGAATTTGTAATGAAATCTTATATTTCATCAATAAAGTTTGTTATCCATGAGAAAAGAAATTATAATCAACTCATCTACTACTCAAACTCGAGTAGCAATTACGGAAGACGGGAATTTAGTAGACTTTTTTGTCGATTATCCTGAAAATCGTAGAACCGTAGGGGACATTTATCTTGGTAAGGTAGCTCGTGTATTACCGGGAATTAAAGCAGCATTTATAGATATCGAAATGAAACATGATGCTTTTCTGCATTTTTCCGATATCGGCACTAGGACAAAGCAGTTTCAAGAAATGCTCGGGGAGGATTCCGACGTCGAGGAAGAAGATGAAGAGGAAATCTCCGGCATCGAAAAGGGAAATAACGGCTCTTCGCAAAATAAAAGCTACACGAAAAACCGAAATGGAAGAGATAATCATCAACAGCCTCCGATCCCCAGACTGCATAAGGGACAAGATATAATTATTCAAATTACCAAAGAGCCTGTAAATAATAAAGGTGTGCGTGTTACTTCTGCAGTTTCATTACCAGGCAGGTTTTGTGTTTTACTTCCATTTGATAATAAAATAGGCGTATCTAAAAGAATTTCGGATTTTAGGGAAAGAAGACGCTTAAGACATATTGCCAGAGGATTGCTTCCGCCAAATTTCGGTTTAATTATTCGAACTGTTGCTAAAAATCAATCTGAAGATGCTCTTAAAGATGACCTTAATACTTTATTAAAAACCTGGCAACAAATTCAATCTACCATAAAATCAGAAACTCCACCGGCTCTTATTTATCAAGATCTTAACACTACTTCCAGTGTTATACGAGATCTTTTTACATCTGATGTTTCAAAAGTGTTTATTGATTCAAAAAAACTTTACAAACAAATAAAAAATTATGTCGAAGTTGTTCAACCTGCTCTTGCAGATAAAATTAAATTATTCAAATCTTCTGCTACCATATTTGATGAATTTAAGATTGAAGAACAAATTAAGACCTTAATGGGCAGAAAGGTATCGCTGCAAAGCGGTGGATATTTAATCATTGAACATACTGAAGCTATGGTCGTTATCGATGTTAATAGTGGAAGATATGCCAAAAATAAGGAGCAGGAACTTAATTCACTTAAAACCGATTTGGAAGCTGCCCGGGAGATCGCCAGACAATTAAGGCTTCGTGATATTGGAGGTATTATTGTTATTGATTTTATCGATCTTGAAGATGAAAAGAACCGTAAAAAAATTTACGATGAATTAAGAAAAGAATTTCGAAAAGATAGAGCAAAAGTTTCTATCCTGCCTATGTCGGATTTTGGTTTAGTACAAATAACCCGACAACGAATCAGACAAAATATAATGCAGGCAATGAAAGAGGTTTGCCCTTATTGCCTCGGTACAGGATTGCTAACTAAACATTCACATCTTGTTTACAACCTTGAAGAGTGGCTAGGTAAATTTAGAAGAAGATCTAAAGAAAGATCATTAATTGTTAAGTGTCATCCTTCTGTTGCCGCTAAACTTAAAGAGGGGAAGTTTATCACTTTCACCAAATTGCAATTGAAGTATTTTGTGAAAATTAAAATTGATCCGGATGAAAATATGCCGTTGGGACAACTAAAATATTTTTCCAGAAAAACTCTGAAGGAATTAACCGACGAGTTTAATTAATATCTTTTTAATTTTTCATTAAGTATTGAAAGAAAGTTCTTGTGAAATGAAAAAAACAAAATTTTATAAAATTCACGAAAAATTAGGAGCAAAAATTGTTGAATTTGCAGGCTATTTGATGCCGGTCCAATATTCATCCATAATCAGTGAACATAAAGCCGTACGAAATTCGGCAGGGGTGTTTGATATTTCACACATGGGTGAGATTTTTGTCCGCGGTGAAAAAGCACCGGAGTTCGTACAATACATTACTATTAATAATGTTTCAAAATTGTATCCAGGCAAAGTTCAATATTCTGCCATGTGTTACCCTGACGGGGGAATAGTTGACGATTTGTTGGTTTATAAATTATCTGCCGATGAGTTCATGCTTGTTGTAAATGCTTCTAATATTGAAAAAGATTTTAATTGGATGCGTGAGAATAATAAATGGAACATTCAGTTAGATAATTTAAGTGATGATTATTCACTATTGGCTGTCCAAGGCCCAAATTCACAGAAACTTATTCAAAAAATTTGCAATAGAGATTTGAATTTGGGATATTATCATTTCTTTAATACGGAAATATCAGGAGTAGATGTATTAGTTTCGAGGACAGGTTATACAGGTGAAATTGGATATGAGCTGTATTTCAAAGGTGATGAAATAACTGCGGGATTGATTTGGAATAATTTATTCGAATCGGTAAATGAATACGATTTAAAGCCCGTAGGTTTAGGAGCCCGCGATATCTTGAGATTAGAAATGGGCTACTACCTTTACGGTAATGATATTGATCAAACTACTAATCCTTTGGAAGCCGGATTAGGTTGGATTACTAAACTTGATAAAGACAATTTTATAGGTAAGAAAGTTTTAGTAAAAATTAAATCGGAGGGAATTAAAAGAAAGTTAGTTCCCATGCTTTCTGAAGAGAAAGCCTTTCCCCGGCACGGTTATGATATTATCTCAGAGGAAAAGAAGATAGGAACTATTACAAGCGGCACTATTAGTCCCATTCTAAATAAACCTATTGCATTAGGTTATGTTGATAAAAATTATGCCGCCGAAGGCAACCTTGTCAACTTTTTAATTCGGGGAAAAAAATTGCTGCAAAGATAGTAAGACTTCCTTTTATAAAAATCTAGTTAAGGAGGACATTTTAGAATAATGAAGTTGAACGTATTTTTTACACCAATAAGTATTGATGAATTATATTTTACACATAAAACTACCGTTGTAATTGATGTTTTAAGAGCCTCTTCGACAATTGTAGCTGCGTTAAAAAACGGTGCTAAAGAGGTTGTCCCAGTAGCAACCGTAGAGTTCGCAATGAAGGTTTCAGGCGGAATGTTTGGAGGTCAAACTTTATTATGCGGAGAAAGAAACACGAAAAAAATAGAAGGTTTTGCACTTGGGAATTCCCCTCTTGAATTTACAGAAAAAGTGGTCAAAGGTAAATCAATAATTTTATACACAACAAATGGAACCAGAGCAATTGTAAAAGCAAAATTTTCCGAAAATCTATTTGTTTGCTCTTTAGAAAATCTTTCGGCAGTAGCTCATCATTTAGTCCGGTTAAATGAAGATGTGGAAATTTTATGCTCCGGCAAATCTAATACATTTTCGTTGGAAGATTCAATTTGTGCAGGAAAGTTATCAACAGAAATTATGAAAACGAAAGAGGATGTAGAGTTATCCGATGCAGCGAGAGCAAGTGTTTCATTAAGTAAATCTTTTGGCAAAAACATACTGAAAATGCTGCAAGAAACTGAACATGGTAAAATATTAATTGGGAACGGATTTAATGACGACTTAAAATATTGCAGTAAATTGGATATAACAAATATTATTCCTTACTTTAGCGGGAATGCACTTAAGATACTTCCTAATAACTTAGAGGGAGAATCAAATAAAAATAAGACCGAATAAAAAATGGCAGCTAAGAGAAAAAAAAATGCAAAGAAAGTAAAAACCAACGATCGCGAAGAATATTTTACTATATCGTCTAAAAAAAAGAAAAAGATAATCGGTATTCTTTTAGTTTTATTTTCAATATTAATTTTGCTTAGCATAATTTCTTATTCAAGATTCGATGAGGTTAATCTTAATTATAAATTTTCAGATTTATTTAAAGTATTCAGTTCCAATTCCCAGTTTCTCCAAAAAGCCGATACCACCCGGAACTGGCTTGGCATTTTCGGAGCTTATATTTCAGATTTTCTAATTAATTCCACACTCGGAGTATTTTCTACTGTTTTTCCTATAATTTTATTCATTTGGGGTGCTTCTTTACTAATAAAGATAAATTTTAGAAAGTTAATTAATGTTTCTAATTTCTTATTACTGCTGGGAATTATTTTATCTTCTTTCTTTGGTATAATCCGAATACATTACGGTATCCTTTCCGGCATTTATGAATTATCCGGATCAATTGGAGATTATCTCGGTAATTCATTAAGCAGACTACTTGGGGGAATCGGTGCAATAATTTTTTTATTTACATCAATATTAATTTTATTTATTATCGCTTTTGATATAAATATCGAAAATATTTTTTATATTATTAAAAATATTTTCATTAGATCTACAAAAACAGTTAAAGAAGGATATGAAAACAGCGCAGTCGATTTAAACGTTGATGATGATAATTTAAAGAAAATTAAAAAGTTAAGAATTGAAAAAAGGAGAAAAAGGGGAAAACAAGCTTTACCTTCCGGTAAAGGTTTAATTAAAAGAGACGCCGAAGAACAAACGAGAATAAGAATCATACGAAAAGATGATAAACCTATAAAACCGGACTTAAACGAAATTCAAAAAGACGAAAACAAAAAAGTAGATTTAGAAAAATCCGGTGAAATATTAGCAAAGGAAGTGAACCGTGAGAAAGAAGCTTCTCTTCCAAACCAATGGGAAGAAAAAATTAATTACACCAGACCAGGGCTTGCTCTTTTGGACCCCACACTGGTGGAGAATTTCAAAGTAGCTGAAGAGGAATTAACTAGAAACGCAGAGTTGTTGAAGGGAAAATTAAAATTATTTGATATTGAAATTCAAGATATTTCCGTAACGCCTGGACCGGTTGTTACGCTTTACGAAATAGTCCCTGCTCCGGGTGTAAAAATTAGCAAAATAGTAGGATTGGAACATGATATTGCTCTTGCACTTGCAGCAAGAGGAATCAGAATAATTGCTCCCATTCCCGGTAAAAGTGCAATCGGGGTGGAGATTCCAAACACAGAGGCTTCATTGGTAAACGCAAGATCTGTGTTAGGAAAAATTTTCGATTCCAAATATGAATTACCCATAGCTTTAGGTAAAACGATAAGCGGCGATGTTTATATTGCCGATCTTGCAAAAATGCCTCATTTACTTATTGCCGGTTCAACAGGATCCGGGAAAAGCGTTGGAATTAATATGATTATAAGCAGTTTACTTTATACCAAACATCCATCGGAAGTCAAGCTTATAATGATTGACCCTAAAAAAATAGAATTGTCTTTTTATAATAAATTAAGAAAACACTACCTTGCCGTATCTCCTGATCTAGAGGAAGAAATAATAACTATTCCTCAAAATGCGGTTCTTCTCTTAAAATCAGTAGAATATGAGATGGAAAAAAGCCGGGGTGAGAAATATTGTAGATTATAATAAAAAAGTATCCGATCCGAAAAAGAGACCGAAAGATACGGAAAGCATTAAACATCATCCGGTACCTTACTTGATTGTTATAATAGATGAGCTGGCTGACTTGATGATAACTGCCGGAAAAGAAGTCGAAGAACCGATCGCAAGACTTGCCCAATTAGCCCGGGCGGTAGGTATTCATCTTGTCCTGGCAACACAGCGTCCATCGGTTAATGTAATAACGGGTGTGATTAAAGCAAATTTCAGCGCAAGGATAGCTTATCAGGTCGCTACTAAGATTGATTCGCGTACGATACTGGATATGAACGGAGCGGAACAACTTCTAGGAAAAGGGGATATGTTGTTTTTACCCACCGGTTCTCCAAAACCAATCAGAATTCAAAACGCCTTTATCTCTACTGAAGAAGTAGAAAGAATTACAGCTTATATTGAAAAGCAAC
>CAJXGP010000022.1 GCA_913053915.1 uncultured Ignavibacteriales bacterium
TAATTAATTACTTCTTGCAAAACTTCTCTCCTTTTTTTATTATTTTAATAGTATAACAATAACAGATTAATTCTCTACCAAAAGTTATATATTTATATTCTTGAATAATGTTTGATGATTTAAGTAAATAATTCCATAAACTACCAACAATATAAATATTTGAAATCGTAATTCATATTTTTGTTTTTAGCTCTTTTAATATGGAAACAGCAATAAATCACTCAAAAATTATTTTATGTGATTCGATGTTGAGAAAAACTTAAAATATTTTTTATTATTACAAAATCTTTTAACAGGTGTTCGATTAATAAAGTTACCTCATGTACAGCTAAAATTCAGTATTATCAAAATTAAGTGTGTAATAACCTTGTTAAACAATTAACCCTTTTATAAATTAAATACATGATATTATATAGATATATATTAAAGAATCACGTAGCGCCTTTTATATATTCGATAGTTACTTTAATGCTCATATTTCTTCTTCAATTTATGATGAAGTTTGCCGATAGATTGGTTGGAAAAGGATTATCTATTTTTGTAATTGCGAAGTTAGTTGCATATAACCTAGCGTGGATGGTTGTGCTGGTAGTACCGATGGCCACTTTGATAGCGACATTAATGGCATTTGGCACGATGTCGCAAAATAATGAAATTACCGTTATGAAATCATCCGGTATCAGCTTATATAAGATGATGCTTTCGCCCTTATTAATGAGTGTTATAATCGGATACCTTCTTCTTCTTTTTAATAATGATGTTCTACCTGATGCAAATCATCAGGCAAAAATATTAATGGAAGATATTTCCAGAAAGAAGCCGACACTATCACTTGAGCCGGGTGTATTTTCCCAAGAGGTTTCAAATTACGCTATATTGGTAAGAGGAATTAATAAAAAAACAAATGCATTGAAGGATGTTCTTATATATGATTACTCTGATCCTACGAAATTAGATATAGTCACGGCAAAAAAAGGTAAGTTATACTTTTCAAAAGATCAAACAAAATTAATTATGGATCTATGGGATGGTCAGATACACGAATCTGATTTAGCGCATCCGAATTATTATAGAAAAATGATTTTTACAAAAGATCGGATCGCAATGAATGCCTCACAATTCACATTCCAGCAAACCGGTCCAGGTGTTCCAAGAGGCGATAGGGAATTGAGCGCTCATGCCATGTTAAAAATCATCGATAGCTTAGATGTTATTAGAGGAAAAGCTATCCGCACCCTCAATAATGCCACTAATAGATATTTGTATGAAATCCCTAATACAAATCTACCTCCCATCAACTACTCATCACACGGCAGAGAAAGTAAAGAATTAGTTTACATAAGAGCATTAAACAATGTCAGAACTGCACAAAATATTGTTTTGGCAAATTATTATATGGTCGCCTCTCTCAATGATCAGATAAGTCAATATTGGGTCGAGGTTCATAAAAAATATGCTATTCCGGTAGCATGTATAATATTTGTTTTAATAGGTGCACCACTAGGTATTATGGTTAAAAAAGGCGGATTTGGTGCAGCTGCAAGCATTAGTTTATTTTTCTTTTTACTTTATTGGGCATTTCTGATCGGTGGAGAAAAATTGGCGGATCGAGATTTATTATCCCCGTTTTGGGGAATGTGGTCTGCTAATATTTTATTAGGTATTGCCGGTATAATATTAACTACAAAAACAGTCCAGGAAACAGTAAAATTAAACTTTGTATTTCTCAAAAAATTTGTGCCTAAACAATGGCGTAATTTTGAAAACGAAAACTCGATAAATGAAAATTCTTGATAGATATTTAATAAAACAATTTTTACAGACTATCCTTTTCGGTTTACTTGCCTTTACATTAATATTTGTGGTAATCGATATGATGGAAAACCTAGATGATTTTATCGATCAAAAGGTTCCTGCGCATATAATTTTCAATTATTATCTTGTTTTTAGCCCTGATATAATAAAATTAATGACTCCGGTTGCTGTTTTGTTCGGCGCTCTTTTCACAGTCGGTAAAATGGCAAATCTAAATGAACTTACAGCAATTAAATCTAGCGGTATCAGTATTTACCGATTTATGACTCCTTTTGTTGTAACAACTATTTTTATTAGTGCATTCTCGATTTATTTCTCAGGCTATATTGTTCCTATGGCAAATAAAACTAAACTTAATATTGAGAGAAACTATTTAAATAGGGGTTTCATTTTTGCCGGAAGCAATCTGTTTTTTCAGGATTCAAAAACCAGAATTGTGAATATCTACTTTTTCGATAATTCTAAGAAACAAGCTAACCGGGTAAGTATTGAAAATTTCGATAAGAACAATTTAACGGAAATGACTTCAAGAATTGACGCTGCCAGGATGGTTTACAATTCGCATAAGCATAGCTGGATAGCATATAACGGAATTAAAAGAATTTTTATAGATAATAAGGGGCAAAAAGAAGAAAAATTTACAAAAATGGATTTAACCAATCTAAATTTTACTCCGCAAGAACTTAATACAAAACAACAAAAACCGGAAGAGATGAATCTAGGTGAATTAAAAAAGTTAATTGAAACCCAAAAACGTGCAGGTATCGACCCTACCAGTACTTTGATTGATTATTACTCACGGTATTCGTTTCCTATTGCAAGTTTAATAGTTTTATTATTCGGGCTCCCATTATCAGCGAATAAAAGAAAAGGGGGACTTGCATTACAAATAGGAATAAATATACTGGTAACGTTTATCTATCTTGCATTCATGAAAATAAGCCAAGCTTTTGGGAAAAATGGAGCATTAAATCCAATTCTAACAGCTTGGACGGCAAATATAATATTTTTCTTCGGCGCTATTGTAAATTTGATTAGAGTCAGACAATAGCGCTTAGAATTTCCATCTTGAACCAAATGCAATCGAAAGATACCTGGCTGAATTAGGTGCAATAACAGCTTGAAAATCGGAGGTAGCAAAATTAAATTCCAAAGGTCCTGCATCAAATCCCAATCCCAATCCCCAATGGAATCCAAATATACCGCCAAAGGAAATTCCGGTTCTTATAAAAGGTATCCAATCCCCCGGCTTCCATTCTGCACCGAAGGATATTCTCGGATTTTTGCTATTTCCCGGGGCATTATTAAACCCCTGGTTATAGCCAAAAGCTAATAATAAAGTGCCGGGAATAAGATTATGCGATCGATCAAAATAATAAGAAACTCCTAACCTGAAAGCTGTAGGTAAATCGGTAGTAAATTCAACAAGATTGCTGCTTTTTCCCTGAATTTTATTTTTTAATTCGTTGGTTTGTGACGTATCCGTAATATTGTTTATACTGATTTTACCGGAAGCAGTAAATTGTGCGTCATTATTAGTCCATTTCATATTTCCGATGTCGGTCACAGATAGAGCAAATCTCCAAACATGATTCATAGATGCAGCAAGCCCTAAATCAAATCCAAAGCCGGTACCGGCCGGAGAAGGGAAAGGGCTAAACCCACTTGAATTTGCAGTCGTTTGATTCTGAAAATCGTACTTAACGCCAAAATTTTTTGAAAAAGATGTTACGGCTCTAAAACCGGCGTTTCCGGTTATCGTTCCATCCGCTTTGGTAGAAAATGTTGTACTAACCGTATCGGTAGCAACATAAGCATAACCGTTAACATATTTAAAAGTAACACCGGCAGAAAAATTATCAAAAATATTCGGTAAAACGTTTTTAAAGCTTTTAGCATAAGAAAAAGAATAATCTCTTATCCACCAGGCTTTAGCTTTCGCATCGCTTAAATTATACTCCTTTCCGATGGGATTACCGGTTAAAGCAATCTCGATTAAAGCTTTAGGAAAATCGAAACGAGCCGATACGACATCGTTAATGGAAAAAGCAAAAGCCCCTATATTCTTGCCCGTATTTATACTCAAAGAAAACAAGTTCATTCCCAAATTTGCTAAGACGAAACCACCGTTTTTGAAAAGATCCTCGAACCTTTTTTTATCCGAATTACTTAAGTAGCGGGGCTTGCCGTTAACTCTTCCGAAAAAATAGTTTATATCGTCTATAGAGACAAAATTAGTACCGCTTCTTAATGTTAAAAACGGTAGTGGAAGTACCGTTGATATCTCAACACTATGCTTCATAAACATCAAATTAGCCGGGTTAATACCAATTGAGTATACTCCTTCGGATGTAGCATTATATGTTTTTGCCATGCCCATACTTCTCGCGTCTACACCGCTTGAGGTTCCGAATTGAGCATAGTTTAAAACAGAAAAAGAAATTATTAAAATTAATGTTGTTATGTATTTTTTCATTTTATTACCTTCTTTCTCAATTTTTTTCTGATGGATTCAAATGATATTTAACTCCACCAAATGCTCTGATATGAATTTTATCACTCGGACGGATTTTCACTAAAGGAGGAGGATTTTTATAAGCGTCTTTAGTTCGTATGCTAAAAGAAAATATTGCATGTGCTGCATGTGATAATTGATTTACTTGTAAAGAATCAAGCACCACACTATTGTTGGTCGTAACAGGCTGCGATATATCCCCGCTTGATGTTACATCAGCACCGGCAAAATATAAGGAATCGGTTCCGTTTGCTAGATTTCGAATTGTAAATAAAGGATTGTAATTCGAATCGACGAGAGATATCTTCATCCAGGTAGTTATAGGTATTCCGTTTTGAACTTCTACGGTAATATTGGCGCGCCTGGCTTTTCTAATTTGCTTTCGACTATCAGAACTCAGTTTCACTTCTGAAGTATCTGTTATGCTTGATTTCCTAAGTGCCAGGTAACTATTTGTTTTAAAATTTGATTTGAACCTAATAGAATCCTGTGAAGTAGCAGTACCGGTTTTATTGTCGGGGTTCATTATATACTCGGCTATTAACACCACAGAATCGGGAATAAATGAAATCAAACCGGTGATATTGCTGTTATTCTGATTGAACGAAGCCATTAATTTACCGTTGGTAAAACTATAATTTAAATTAGCATTTCCTGTACTATCTTTAAGATAAAAAGTAGAACCGTCTTTTCGCTTTCCGATTATATTTAAATTTTTAATTCCAATATCAAACGGATTTGAAACAGGAGATAAATAATCAGCCTCCAGATTTAAGGTTGCTGTTCCCAAAAAAGCTTTCTCTCTATAATTAACTGCATCACCCAAATTGAGAGCAAATGATTCTCTTTTTTGCCCTAAAGACTGTTTAGGTAAATAACCGGTGACGGAACTAAAAAAGAAATTCTTGCTGAAAAAACTGACTTCTATATTAGTGCCTGATGTAACCGCTGCCTTAACTTCCAGCACTATTTGAAGGCTATTCTTAAAAAACGGAGGTTGATTAGAAGGAAGATTATACTTGTAATTAGCAAAATTTATTATTGAATTTATAACACCTGAAGGAGGTATTTTTCTATGAATCTCCAAGGTTGTTCCGGTTGGTGTGTGTACACCAGGTATTTTTAGGAAAACCGTAACCTCAACCGCTGATGTATTTTTCATTTGGTATTTAAATTCACCACTTTGAAAAGTTGCACTATCTAATTGAGCGTTTTTCGGGAACTGCAGGTAAATTGTTGTTTGTTGGTTGTTAAGAGCCGGAACAGTTATATTTTTTTTCGAAGTGGAATCTAAAGCTTGTACAAATTGAGAAATTCCTATCGTTTGAGAATAATCATCCGATTGAATAACATAAATACTATCGTTGGAAGATGTCCGGCTGATAGAGATATAACTAGTTTTATTTATGTTAATAATATCACTTAGCTTATAAGTAGTATCAATTAAAGGAACATTTAACTCCACATCCCATTGTGGAAGAACTAAATCATTTGGAACATTTAAACAGCCGAGTCGCAAAAAAGAAAAACTCAGTATTAGAAAGGCTATGATAAAAAATGACATTTTTTTCATGTGCATACCTAAAACTTTATTTAAGTTAAAATAATATAAAGCTGTCTTAAAAAACACGGTTTGTCAATCGATTATAAAAGTTTTTGTCATCAATTCTCCCATTTATTGGAATGACGGATATAATGCCTTAAAGACAGCCACCAATATGAACTGAATACGAAAAAAGTTATTTAAGCAATAACATCTTACGAGTTTTTATAAGATTATTCGATCTCAACTCATAGAAATAAAGCCCCGATGAAAGATTTTTAGCATCAAAGGTAACCGAGTGAATACCGGCACTTTTATAGCCTTTGACTAAAGAAGCAACTTTCACGCCTAAAATATTATAAACATTAATTTTAATAAATGATCTTACGGGAAGGGCATATTCAATAGTAGTTGATGGATTAAATGGATTCGGATAATTTTGCTCTAATACATAATCGGAAGGTATATCAGCAACGTAACTATTTTCATCCTTAATACCGGTAAGTGAAGATTTATTCCCTCCGGCTACAGATGAAAAATGGCTCATCTTTGCAGTTACATAATCGGTATCTACCGTAGTGGTTATCCCCGAATTAGTAAATCCTCCAGTGGCTAAAACATACACATACTCTAAGGTTTTGCTAATATCAACGCCGGTGTTTTTAATAAAATTATTAAATTGAGTTGTACGTTTTATCTTCAAAACCGCATGCTTGCCATTCTTGAAGTAATACGAACCTTTAACAAAAACGGGTTGACCGTTTACGATTGTATCAACAGCAAAGTCGGCATGAAAGAAAAAATTTGCACTGGAATTCGGATCTACATTATAAAAACCTGAACTACAATCAATATCGGAAATATTAAAATAAACATCAATATTCTGATTCAGAGCTCCATTTTCAAAATAGAATTGAGTACCGACTAATGCGTCATATAATCCCTGCACTTTGGAATAATTTGATGGTAAAGTATAGGAAGAAATAGTATAAATTTCACCTTCAACAACCGTATCCGGTGAAAGCTGAAATGCACCGAGATGAGAACACTGAATGGAAAGATGTAAAAACACCGTATCTTGTGTCGCCTGAGCATGACTTGTATTGTTCAGCATCAAAACGGTAAAAAGTAAAATAACAAAAACGTATAATGAATTTTTCATAAAGCATACCTTTCTATTTAATATAAATTTAATTACAAAATCCTAAAATATAATTTATAGGATCAAACGAAACCTTAATGCTCCCCCGCTATTTATAATTAAAAATAGAAAAGTTTAAAGATAGCGTGCAAAGTAAAGGGAATAATTTAATTCACTTTTTCATTATTATCAACCGGAACAAATCCAAAATGTTGATTTGGTGGGGATTCAATATTAATTTCCCCGAATCTAGCTTCATATTTTTCAATATTTTCTTTTAATGCTTTCAAAAGCAATTTGGCATGCTGTGGAGTAGTAATAATCCTAGCATGTACTTTCGCCTTAGGGACACCAGGTACAACTCGAGTAAAATCGATAATAAACTCTGCGGGTGAATGCGTAATTATAGCGAGGTTAGAATATATCCCCTCCGCTTCTTTTTCACCTAATTCGATATTTATCTGTTGTCCTTGCCCTTGAATATTTTGAGTCATCTTATTTTTTGTATTTTAAAATTAATAAAATTAAACATTTTTATCTACTAAGTTTATCTGCTTTATCATAAGCTGCTTTAGCCTTGTTTTGATAATTAAGAATTGTATAAACTTTACCTAGAAGCTCCCACAAAGTAGCGTCATCAGCCTTAAGGCGAACGGATTTTTCTAAATAAGGAAGCGCTTCTCTATATATATATTTATACGTAGTATCAATTTTGGCATTCGGATTTTTTATGGTTTTTTCGTTTTGTATTTGGCTTAAACCGCTACCCCATTTAACATAGGTAACGGCTAAATTATAAATAGCGTTTTGATAATTTGGATCGATTTCGATGGCTTTCTTAAATTGTTTTACGGCTGCCTGGTAATTTTTAGCACCTAATAAAAGCACCCCGTAATTATACCTGTAATACTTATTATTAGGTTGTTCTTTAACACCGGTTTTAAATGCATCAATAGCAACATCCAATTTATGTGCCCCGATATAAGAATTTGATAATATTAATAATAAATCGGAATTATGCGGAAAATACTTACGTCCTTTTTGCAAAACTTTAATAGCATCTTCGTAGTAAATCATCGATTGTAAGCTATCTTGCATATTGCCTGAAGATTTATATTTAGCTTTCAATTTATTCGCCTTATTAAAATAAATTTCGCCTAAATATTTATAGCCATCTTGCTCCTTTTGCTTTTCAATTAATTTTTTCAAAGGAGCAATAGCATTATCGTATTCTTGAGCACTCATATAAACAAATGCCAAATTTTTATAAGTACTTGCCGAATCAGGCTCCAGTTTAAGTGCTGTTTTGAAAGCCTCAGCGGATTTATCTAAAAACAATTTGCTTGAATCTTTCTTCGTTGTGCTCCTACCTTTTTGATAATTACTTACACCTCTGTTGAATAATTGTGCCCAATAATATTTTTTTTGGTTCGATATATCTTTGGCATATTGTTTACCGATTCCCAAAGACTTATTAAAAGCATCCAGCATCTTATTATATTCTTCTTTCACTCCGTAAACAACGCCTAAAAGATAATAGCCCTCTATACTTTTAGGGTTCTTAGTAACTTCTCTATGAAGCGATTCTAATGCCTTAGGATAATTCTTTTGCTGTATGTATAACTTTGCACTTGTCAATTCAGTCGAAGAGCATTGGAATCCTGTAAATACCATTCCCATGAATATTAGGACAGCAAATATTATTTTTGACCGCTGCATCTTTTCTCCTATTATTATCTAATATTATCTAAATTTCTTATTCCAAAACTACTATTTTAACCTTCGATAGTCAAGAACAAATTATTTGATATAGAAATAATATTAATTATTATAAATGAGTCCATTCTAAAAAGCTCAATAGAACCATATCGAAGGAGCAAAGCAACTGAAGAATTTCTTATTTTACAATGGATTAGAGATTCTCACGGAGTTTACACCGAACGAAGAAAATGTGTCCAAAATGACACTGCGGTACTTTTTAGAATCAACTCATAATTATCTATTTACACCTGATAATTATAAACTCAATTGAATTAAATAATTGAACATTCTTTACTATCGTTCTTAAAATTGATTTTGCAGATTAAAAAGAATATTTTTGGAACTAAAAGAGAGGTTGTTTTGACTACTAAACAAATTATCAAAGCTGTTCCGAAAGTATTACTCCACGACCATCTTGACGGTGGGATTCGTCCGGGAACCATTATCGATATTGCTAATGATCTGAAGTATAATAAATTACCGACAAAAGATCCCGGTGAGCTTGCACAGTGGTTTTTTCGAGGAGCTAATAAAGGTAATCTTGTTGAATATCTTCAAGGCTTTGAGCATACTTGTGCCGTAATGCAAACAAAAGAGGCATTGCAACGAGTTGCTTATGAAATGATGGAAGATATGAAAAACGACGGTGTCTGTTATGTCGAAACCAGGTTTGCACCGGTTTTTCATACTTCAAAAGGCTTGTATTATGAAGATATAGTTTCTGCGGTTCTAGAAGGGTTGGAAAAAGGGAAAAGAGATTTCGGAGTAGGTTATGGATTAATTCTATGCGGTATGAGAAATATGAAGAATACTCTCGAAATTGCAGAGTTAGCCGTTAATTTCAGAAATCAAGGCGTGGTCGGTTTTGATTTGGCTGGGGAAGAAGGTGGATATCCTCCTAAAAAACATATTGAAGCATTTCAATTTATTCAAAGAGCAAATTTTAATATAACTATTCATGCAGGTGAAGCCTTTGGTAAAGAATCAATCTGGCAGGCAATCCAATGGTGCGGAGCACATCGAATCGGACATGCGACTCATCTTGTAGAAGATATCTCTCTCGATAATGATCATAATGTAGTTGGTTTTGGAGATCTTGCACAATATGTACTTGATAAAAGAATTCCGTTGGAAATTTGTCTACTTAGTAATGTGCATACCGGCTCGATAGATAAAATTGAAAACCATCCGTTCGGTATGCTTTATAAAGAGAAATTTAGAGTTACCATTAACACTGATGATCGATTAATGAGCAATACGAATATGACCAAGGAATTCCTTACCGCTATCGAACACTTTAATTTGAATCTGGATGATGTTGAGAAAATTACTTTGAATTCTATGAAGTCCGCTTTCATTCCTTATAAAGAAAGATTGAAATTTATTTACGATGTAATTAAACCCGGCTTCCAAACCATGAGAGATCAATTATTATCATTAAAAAATTATACGGGAAAAGATGAAAAAATTATTCACAAATTATAATTTCGAATTTAATAAAAATGAAAGAAAAATATTAAAAACATTTTGCAACCAAACATTAAAACAAATTGAAGGAGACAAAAAATATTTTTCGGAGATTAAAGTTTTTAATTCAATATTAGATAAATTAGAAAGTAACTCCGAAACTATAAAACTTACAAAAGAAGAAAGAATAAAACTTAAGCATCAAATTACCGAAAATGTTAAGCATCTGAGAAATAGGATCGATAAGATTTGGTTTCTAAAAAAGTGGCTATATAGATCGATGCTAAATCAATATGAAAATATTTTGGAAATTCATTTTAAGGGTTAATTATGTTACAATTTTATGAAAAAGTTAACATAAAAGCTCCGCATGGTTCTAAACTATCTTGTAAAGGATGGACCCAGGAAGCAGCTATGCGGATGTTAATGAATAATTTAGACCCGGATGTAGCCGAAAACCCCGCTGAATTAATTATTTATGGAGGCAACGGAAAAGCCGCCAGAAATTGGGAGAGCTATGAAGCGATTATTAATTCACTCAAAAATCTGGAGAATGATGAAACGTTGCTGATTCAATCCGGCAAGCCTGTGGGTATATTTAAGACATCTGAAAATTCACCCCGTGTACTTATTTCAAACGCAATGCTTGTCCCTAATTGGGCAAATTGGGATGAGTTTAGAAGACTTGAAAAACTGGGTTTGACAATGTTTGGGCAGATGACCGCCGGAAGTTGGATTTATATCGGAACTCAAGGAATCCTTCAAGGCACTTATGAAACTTTCGCTGAATGTGGTAGAAAATATTTTAATGGAAGCCTTGCCGGTAAATTTTTACTAACGGCAGGACTTGGAGGAATGGGAGGAGCT
>CAJXGP010000023.1 GCA_913053915.1 uncultured Ignavibacteriales bacterium
TTTGTGCTAATCGCGGACCAATACCATTCACAGAGATTAACAATTCGAACATTTCCTTTTCCGACTCGGTATAAAAACCGTATAAAGTAATCGAATCTTCTTTCACGCTTGTATGAATAAATAGTGAAGTTACCTCTTGGTCGGTAATCCTTTCAAATGTATTAATAGAGATATTGACGAGATAACCTACTCCATTTACATCCATTAAAATTTTAGTTGGTTTTACAGAAATTATTTTCCCTTTTAAATACCCGATCATTTTTACTCAATTTTGTAAATAAAAAAATTTATTGTGTAATTTAATATTACCGACGTTTTGAAAGATAATTAATTATTATTCAATAACCCGTTCGGGGAAAGCCTCAATAAATGTTTTCCAGTTTTTGCTTTTTTTCAATGGAGATTTCATTCTGAATGAATGACATATCGCAACCGCTAAGGCATCGGATTCATCGAATTTCATAATTTCATTTTTAATGGAAAGAATAGTTTTTATCATAAACTCGACCTGTCTTTTTGAAGCGGATCCTGTTCCGACAACAGCTTTTTTAATTTCACGAGGTGAATATTCATTAGTAGGTAAATGATTATGAACAGCAGCCAATAAAGAAACACCCCGTGCATACCCGATTTTCATAGCAGATTGTACATTCTTTCCGAAAAATGCAGTTTCAATTGAAAATTCATCCGGCCGGTATTTTCTAATAATGTTATTGATCTGATCATAAATAATTTCCAATTTTAATGGAAGAGCCTTTGAAGACGGAAGCTTGATAATACCGCTTTTAATCCTGGAGAAATTATTTTTGCTGTATTTGATGATTCCGTACCCCGTAAAGTTGGTCCCGGGATCAACACCTAATATTATCATGCTTAAAAAAATAAAATAAAATTAAAAAGGAATCAATTTAAAATAAAAAGTTAAGATAAGATTAATTTAAAGAAGATTCTTCGATATTGGCATTAGTATAAACATTTTGTACGTCATCCGAATCTTCCAACGCTTCAATCAATTTAATCACCTTTTCGGCATCTTCACCCGATACATTGATATAATTTTGGGCTATCCATTGAAGGGAAGCATTTTCAATATTCAATCCGCTTTCAATTATTGCTTTTCTTACCTTCTCAAATGATTCAACAGTCGTTTGAATTTCAAAAAATTCATCTTCCGTTTGAAGATCTTCGGCATCCGCTTCTAAAATTATTTCCATTATTTCATCTTCGCTTTTACCTTGATTAAGTAAAGTAATAATTCCTTTTTTATTGAACATCCACGCAACAGAACCGCTTTCACCCAAATTGCCCCCGTGCCTGTTAAATATATGACGAACTTCAGCTACAGTCCGGTTTCTATTATCTGTTGCAACTTCTACTAGAACAGCTATACCGGCCGATCCATAGCCTTCGTAAGTCAGCTCGTAGTATGTAACGCCGTCGAGTTCACCGGTAGCTTTTTTTACAGCACGTTCTATATTATCAGCGGGCATATTGGCTGATTTGGCATTATCCACAGCAAGTCGCAATCGTGGATTTCCTATCGGGTCACCTCCACCTTCTCTGGCAGCAATTGTAATTTCTTTGATTAATTTTGTAAACAACTTCCCACGTTTTGCATCAATGACTGCTTTTTTTCGTTTTGTTGTTGCCCATTTTGAATGACCTGACATTAAAGTTACTCCTAATTATTTCTTTTTTATTTTCAAATCTTTTAATCTAAATTGAGGAAAAGTTCTACCATCTCTATTGATTTTATCAATCGTATAAACCACATCGATAAGATTGCCGTTATCAGATAATAAACCGCAATATTCTCCCATATTAAAACCGATACAATCAAAGATTTTATCTGAATTTTTTTGTTTTATACTTACTACCATGTGATTGTTTCCTACTATTCTGGGAATACTAACTAATTGAACGTTTTCCGATAAAAAGACCGGGCGCATATTCCCAGGTCCGAAAGGTGCAAATTCATCAATAATTCTTAAAAACTTGGGTGTTATTTCAGAAAATCCCAACAAAGAATCGATAGAAATTTCCGGAAGCAGCTCTTCATCCGATAATGTATCTTTTACAATTTGATTAAATTTAATCCTGAATTTTTTTATGTTTTCAACCTCAACGGCTAAGCCGGCAGCAGCTTTATGACCACCGAAATGAATTAATAAATCTTCACATTTCTTTAATGCTTCATAAATATTAAAATTGGAAATACTCCTAGCCGATCCTTTAGCTACACCGTCGATAGTTGTAAGCATTATCGTAGGGCGGTAATATTTTTCTACTAATCGAGAGGCAACAATCCCGATTACACCCGGATGCCATTTTTCCTGATGCAAAATTATAGCGGACTCATCATTAAAATCTATATTGTTTTGAACTATTTCCAGCGCACTATTGAAAGTATTTTCGTCTATTCTTCTTCTTTTCAGATTTTCTTTTTCCAAAATTCCGGCTAATTCCTTTGCATAATCGGGGTCTTCCGTAATAAGAAGTTCAACGGCACGACGGGCGTCTCCCAGTCTGCCGACGGCATTTATACGCGGGGCAATTGTAAAAACTATTTGACTTGAGCTTAAACTTCCCGGTTTCATTCCGCTGGCTTTAATCAATGCTTTTATACCTGGACGAGGAGAAGTATTTATTAAATTTATTCCTTCTTTTACCAATACACGATTTTCATCTATTAAGGGAACTATATCGGCAGCTCCGGCAAGAGCAACTAGATCAAGGCATTTCAATGGTAAATCTCTTTTACCGATTCTATCCGAAACTCCTTGTGTAAGTTTGAATGCAACTCCAGCACCGGATAAATATTTAAATGGATAATCACACTCGGGCTTTAAAGGGTCCAGTATTGCCAAAGCATTAGGAATTTGTTCTTTAGGTTGGTGATGATCACATATAATCAAATCCATCCCTAAAGAATTAGCATATTCAGATTCTTCAATAGCAGTTATACCGCAATCAACCGAAATTAGAAGTGAAGACCCTTTCTCTTTAACATGATCGATACCGGATTTTGAAATACCGTATCCCTCAGTCAAACGTTGCGGAATATAAAAATCAACATTTGCGCCCAGCTCCTTTAGAAATAGATATAATAAAGACGTTGAGCAAGTACCGTCTACATCATAATCTCCATAAATACAAATTAATTGATTTTCGGTAAGGGCTTGAATTACTCTTGTAGTAGCGGTTTCCATACCATTCATAAGGAAAGGATCATACATAGTATCGATTGACGGCCTGAAAAAAGATTTCGCTTGAGTAAAGTTCTTAATATTTCTTAAAACCAATAAACGGGCAAGCGCCCCGGAAATATTAAGTGTATCGGCAAGTGCTTTTACAGCGTAATCATCATCAACTTCTTTTATTTTCCAACGTTTATTTAACATATAAAATACATAATTAGACTATTTCAGAAAATATAATAAAAGTTCAATCTTATAAGCCGAATTCTGTAATCCCTGATCGTCAGGGACGGCAATTATTTATCTGGGACTAACATTACTGTCAGCCTCTCGCGGTCCACCCGGAAACCATGTCTGTATAAGAACAGACAATCAAAGCGAACAACTTTGCTCTGAAAAAACACGGAGGGTTTCCTGCTTGGCCTTGCTTCGAGTGGGGTTTACCTTGTCTTGCTTTCGCAAGATCCCTTGACGGGACCGGAAATGTTACCATTTCCGCGGTAGGCTCTTACCCTGCCTTTTCACCCTTATCTCGAAAATCGAGACGGTATATTTTCTGTGGCACTTTCCGTATTCCTGAAATTCGGAACCCCGGGCGTTACCCGGCACTCTGTTCTGTGAAGTTCGGACTTTCCTCTATCCTTTTTAAGAATAGCAATTGCCCGGATTGAACTTTTTTATTATCTGCACAACTTCTTTTAAAATAAAGTATCTACGTATTTAACAATTCAAATTAATGAGTCTCATCTAAAAAGGCGTTTCCCTTGTGGTAAAGCTTCATTTTTCTTTAATATTCAAAATTAGGAAATGACCTTTTTATACTAAACTCAATAATTAAAACAACTATCAATAATGTAAATATAATAAATTACACCCCTCAAAACAGTAGAAAAGAATATACGATATCACATATTAATTTACTTCAAACAGTAAAGTAAAAGATATCAATATAAAATTTATTTCGCTCGTTATATCCGGTCTGAAGGGATTCGGGTATACCCTAACCTGGACAAGCCGGAACCAAAAAGGGATTTATATTGAAAAATTAACAGTACAAGTAAATTTTGAAGTATGAATGTATGTAAATGTATGACTGTTTGTCCGAAGGACACTGTGCATATGACTAATTTACTAAAATCAATTTTTAACATACAGTCATACGATCATTCTTATAAAATATTAAACCAATTACAAATCAATATTTTCTGCCAAAAATAACACGAATATTACTGATAAGATACTAATAAGAATACCTAAAGCTTCTTCAAATTATTCCGCAGTTATTTAAAAGAATCTTATAATTTCAACAAACTACTATTAAACAGATTCAGCAATTTCGGCAGATACCAAAATTCTTCCGCAATATTCACAAAAAAAGAGCTTATTATTTCTTCTTATTTCAAGTTGTCTTTGAGAGGGTACAATATTGTGACAGCCAGAGCAAGCCGATCTTCTAATTGTAGAAACCGCCATACCATTTTTCGCTTTTCTAATTCTCATATAGGCAGTGTAATCGGCTTTTTTTGTAAGAGCCTCAATTTTTTTTCTTTTAGCCCGCAGTTTTATTTCTTCTTTTTCGTTTGTTTTAATTATCTCTTTTAGATCGGACTCCTTAGCTTTCAATTCTTTGTTTAATTCCTCTAGCTGAGGTTTTACTTCTTCTATTTCATCGGCAAGTTTTTTGCTTAAATCTGCCGAGTCATCATTCTCTGAAAGCAGTTTAATCATTTGTTCTTCGGTATGGTCGATCTCTTTAGTTAAAGCATCATATTCTTTATTATTCCGAACTTGATAAAGTTGAGCTTTAAATTTTTTCTGACTTTCTTTAAGCTTTTCTACTTCTTCTTCATTTTCTTCTCTTTGTTTCAGAGTCTCCTTTCTCTCTTTTTCATTATTCGAAATAATATTTATCATTTCGTTAATTCTTTTTTCGAGGTCCTCAACGGTATTTGGTAAATCTCCCCGTAATTCTTCCGATTCATCTAATTGATCGTCTATTTTTTGTAATTCGTACAATGTTTTTAATCTATCAAACAATTTATCTATGCTCCTTAATTATTGTAAAAAATGATGGGGTTCGTTGACCCACTAAATTTAAACACCTTTATATGAGAATTATTTTCGTTTAAAAAATTCGTTAGTCTTCTTTTTATTTCGTTAAGCGAATGAATTTCAGTTTCATAATGCCCTGCGTCAATCAACAAAAGTTTTCCCTCAATCTCCTGAAATATATGATATTTAAGATCGGCGGTAATGAATGCATCGGCATTTAGATTAACCGCATCTTGTATATATTCACTTCCCGAACCACCGCAGACAGCTATCTTACTTACCTTTGTTTTTTTACCCATTGTGAAACGGAAATTTTTTATTTTTAATTTTCCTGCAACGTACATCAAAAAATCTTTTGTGCTCATAGGTTGATTTAATTTTCCGATTGCGCCGTTTCCATAATTTACATTGAAATTTTCTAATGGAATTACATCATAAGCTATTTCTTCATAAGGATGAGCTTTTTTCATTGCTGAAATTATTTTATGCAATTCCCATGAATTAACCAAGACTTCAAGTTTTATTTCATCTACTTTCTCGAAATTAGATTTTTCTCCCACGTAAGGTTTGGTTTTAACAGAGCCTACAAAAGTTCCCGAACCCGGAGAACGGAAACTACACTTGCTGTAATCACCGATTATTCCACCGCCGGCATTGAAAATTGCATTAGAAACTTTATCTATAAAAGTGACGGGGACAAACACAATAAGCTTATATTGATTTGCTTTAAGATTAACAAGGAAGGAAATATCTTTTAAATTTAATTTTTTTGCCAATTGGAAGCTTACACCGTCGGTAGTAAAGTCCAAATTTGTATGAGCCGAATATAAGGTAATATTATTTTTTATTAACTTTTCCAGGAGGGTTGCTCTTTTGTCATTAATGATATCAACCTTTCGCAATGGATTAAATAAGAAGGGATGATGTGTAATTATCAGATTGCACCTCTTTTTTATCGCATCCTTCAAAACTTTATCCGTAAAGTCGAGGCTTAAAAGGATGTTTTCGATTTCTCTTTCAATCGAGCCCACCTGAAGTCCTACGTTATCCCTTTGCCAAGCAATCTCTTTAGGCGCCCATTCTTCAAAAAATTTTATAATCTCTTTACATTTCATATAAAAAAATGCACTTCGGAGATGAAGTGCATTTTCTAATTTTTTTTGTTTAACCGCTTAACAGCAGAATTGTAAATTATTTTAAGAAATATAAATTTTTTAATTTTAGTAACCATATAATTAAGTGTTTAAATATACTCTTTAACTAACAAATTATCAACAATCATGAAATATAATATTGAAAAATATTAATATATTATGTGATATAAGTTACCCTTCTTAAGGACATTTTTACTTTTTGGGATCAACCCAATTGTTATCTTTTTTAATTAATTCAATTAATGTTTCTACGGCGGTATTAGCGGAAATGTTCCTTTTAACAATTTCCTTACCGCGATAAAGTGTTATTTTTTTTACACCTGAACCGACATAGCCGTAATCGGCATCAGCCATTTCTCCCGGTCCGTTAACGATACAACCCATAACGGCGATTTTTATACCTTTTAAATGCTCTGTCTTTTTTCTTATCATATCGGTAGTTTCTTGCAAATCGAATAAAGTTCTGCCGCATGAAGGGCATGCGATATATTCGGTTTTTGAAATTCTGACCCTTGCGGCTTGTAAGATACCGAAAAGCAAACGATTAACAACCTTTTCTTTTGATTCGTTTTTAACAAATTGTTTTATGTACCGGCCATTACTATCAGTTAATTGCGTACTGTCTTCCGTTATGGTACCCTGAACATCAATCCAAACTCCGTCTCCGAATCCGTCAATCAATAAAGCTCCGATATCGGTAGATGAATAAAGCATTAATTCATCAATGCTTAGTCCTTTATATGTCCGTTTGAGTATTACCGGATTATCGATATGATTATTTAACAATTCAAAATAAACTCTTCGTTGTTCAGCCATCCCATGTAAATTTTTGGTTTCAAGAACCAATATTGTTTTATTATCATTTTTTAATTTATCAATAATTTTTTCTGAAAGAGAGTTGATATCGATAGATAATAAATTAATGCCTTCTAATTCTTTTCTTCCGGCAAGATAATTTCCGGAGTTTAACAAAAAAAAGTTTTTTGAAGAGTTTTTAAGGTTTTCACGAATTGAATAATCATATATTACTTTTAAACCTACGGGGAATTCAAAAGGAATTATTTGCGTACCCAGATATAAAAAATCCGCTGCCGTATCGGTCATGCTCCATTTACCGGCGGAAGCATTATATATATATCCGAAATCTTCCAAATCTGAAGGATTTATTAATTTTCTATTGCTGTAATCGGCAATAACAACAGGAACATTTCTTCCTCCTATCCCTGAAATTTCAATTGAATATTTTTTAGAATACTCAAAAGGATTGAAAGGAATATCCTTGATCGGTTTTATAAAACTGTGTCCTGTTCTATTATTATAACGATTTACTAATTTAACAGCTACAGGAGCTTCGAACTCAGGGTCTTCGGTCAGAGAAACTCTCACAGTATCGCCTAATCCGTCTTCCAATAATGTTCCTATGCCGAGAGCTGATTTTATTCTGCCGTCTTCGCCGCCGCCGGCTTCGGTAACCCCAAGATGAAGAGGATAGTTCATTCCTTCCTCCTCCATTTTTTGAATAAGCAAGCGGTAAGCTTTAACCATAACTTGCGGATTGCTTGCTTTCATTGAAAGTATAATTTGACGGTAATCCAAGTCTTCACAAATTCTTACGAATTCAAGTGCAGATTCTACCATACCGAGAGGTGTGTCGCCATAGCGGTTCATAATGCGATCTGAAAGAGAACCGTGATTTGTTCCTATCCGCATAGCGGTTCCATATTCTTTACAAACTTTTACTAAAGGTGTAAATTTTTGACGAATCCTTCCCAACTTCGCTGCGTAATCGTCATTAGTATATTCTATATTTTGAAACCTTTTTCTGTCGGCATAATTTCCAGGGTTAATTCGCACTTTTTCTACTATCCCGGCCGCTATTTCGGCGGCATTTGGTGTAAAATGAATATCGGCAATTAAAGGTACGTTATAACCTCTTTTTCTCAATTCAGCTTTTATATTTGATAGATTTTGAGCCTCCAATTTACTCGGGGCAGTAATTCTCACATAATCGCATCCTGATTCAACCATACGTATTGTTTGCTCTACAGTGGCTTTTGTGTTCATCGTATCGGTTGTTGTCATCGACTGAATTCGTATAGGATTATCTCCTCCGCATGGAATATTTCCTACATAAACTTCTCTGGTTTTATATCTTGAGTATCGTGTCAGACTGTTACAATATTCCTTGGTATTTTTAATTGTTTCAAACATCGTTTCGTTTTTATTAACTCTCCAATTAAAATACTATGTTCTGGATAAAAATATCGGCGAACAGAGAACTTGATTCAGGGTCTTTACATGTAATGATATTACCGTCAACTACTACAGGCTCATCTTTATAATTAACTTTGGATTTAATCAGCTCCATTTTATCTTCAGGGAAACAAGTAGCTGAAAGATTTTCCAATATTCCGGCTCTCGCCAGAATAACCGGTGCATTGCAAATCGCAGCCACAATCTTTTCAGCCTTTATAAATTTGATCGCTATCCGGTGTAATTTTTTATTATCCCAATAGTTTCTTGCACCGGTACCACCGATAAAAACAATGCCGGAAAAATTAGTTTCGTGAACATTAAAAAGATTAATATCCGCTTTAACCTTCAAGTTGAAATTTCCTACACAGATGTTTTCGGTATCGGATGTTATAAACATTTTTAATCCGGCTTTAACAAGTTTTTGTTTAATTACTAAATATTCGACCTCATTAAAATGCAAAGCCGGTAAAAAAAATAAAATGTTATTATTCTTCACTTTCATCGATAAAAATAAAAAAAATATAGTATTAATTTAGCTAAATATTTCCAATTTAAATGCAAAAGGCAGTTACTTTTCTCATAAATGTCAAGTAAAAAATTAATGTACAAAAATTCAGGGGCAAAATATTAGTACCTCGTTCAAGACAGTGATATCAGGCTGGAAACAGTATGCCTAGCGTCAAACCCGTTGTGAGCTTGGGTTTTATCGTTCTCTAATATTTGTTTATTTTTCTACTACATTCCTTTTATAATTTTCATCTTTTGGATTAGTTTCAAGTTTAGTTTTTTGCTCCCCTTTTTTTTAAACTCTAATCTAATCGAATTT
Source organism: uncultured Ignavibacteriales bacterium (assembly GCA_913053915.1). The sequence goes on from CAJXGP010000023.1 coordinate 9,486, forward strand.
GATTTCTTGTATTGGGTAATACTGTTAACCTCGCTCGGTCAACTCTATCTCGTTTTAGAAATGCCAATAGTTCTGCCCATAAGTATTTGATTGTAATTTTCTTTTTTAGATAATTTTTTAGTTTTTGTCCCAACTCTAATAGTTGATTTATCATGTGTGCTATCTGCAATGATTGATAATAATTTTTTGTCGCATTTAGGAATTGTAATTCGATAATTTATCTTATTTCACCCCCTAAAGCTATTATTCCGTCCTAAAATTACAACATTTTCATTAACGAACTAAATTTGCAAATATACCGCGTTTTTGAATCATATTCGAACTATGGGTCAGGAGTTCTGAACTTTGGACTTTAACCATTCAAGGATTTTTTCTAAATCGACATTTCTCTTGTGAATAACTTTGATTTTTGTTAATATTCGAGATTCAAAAACTATAAAATAACCTCTATAGAGATATCTCATTAATAATTAATATTTTTTAATAACAAACTTTACATCGGCTATGACAACAAGAAGAAAATTCATTGAAAGCGCATTGGTTGCATCGGCAGCAGCATCAACGGGGATATTCCCTACTTTCGGAAAACAATTAAACTCCGTTTTTAAGAAAAAAAATAAAACCGAGAAACCTGTAGTAATTTCCACATGGAATCTTGGAATAAGAGCCAACAATATAGCTTGGGAAATATTAAATAAAAACGGGAAAGCATTGGATGCGGTAGAACAAGGCGTAAGAATTATAGAAGCTGACCCTACAATAACAACTGTTGGTTACGGGGGACTGCCGGATAGAGACGGTTATGTTACTCTTGATGCTAGTATTATGAATGAAAAAGGTAATGCGGGAGCGGTTGCTTTTTTACAGCATATTATGCATCCTGTTTCAGTAGCGCGACTTATTATGGAAAAAACTCCACATGTTATGATAGTAGGTGAAGGAGCGTTAGAGTTTGCGCTTGCTAATGGTTTTAAAAAACAAAACCTCCTTACTAAGAAAGCTAAAGAGGAATGGGAAAAATGGCTTAAGAAAACAGGGTACAAACCTGTGCGATTTGATAAAAATAATCACGATACAATCGGAATGCTTGCGCTTGATAATTCAGGAAATCTCTCCGGTACATGCACCACCAGCGGTATAAAATTTAAATACCACGGGCGGGTAGCCGATTCGGCAATTATAGGTGCCGGATTGTTTGTGGATAATGAAATAGGAGCTGCAACTGCAACGGGATTGGGCGAATCTGTTATTAAAATTGCCGGTTCTCATCTGATTGTTGAGCACATGAGAATGGGTAAATCACCGCAAGAAGCTTGTGAAATTGCTATTAATAGAATAGTTGAAAAGCAACCAAACTATAAAGATTTCCAGGTCGCTTTTATTGCATTAAATAAATATGGTGAAATAGGTTCCTATGCAATTCGAAAAGGAT
>CAJXGP010000024.1 GCA_913053915.1 uncultured Ignavibacteriales bacterium
AATAATACACGAATATTACTGATAAGATACTAACAGTGCATATTTAGTTGCAGAATACATCGAAATTGAACTCCTATATATTTTATCTCTTTTTGAACACTCTTTAATGAAGCATCATCCCTTCCAAAAATAATCACATCATGATTTTCCTTCGCCAATCTTAAAGCTATTGCTTTACCAATCCCTTTATTTCCTCCTGTAACTACCGATAATTTTTTATTATTCATAATTATAAATCACCCGTAATTGGTTTAACAACTATTTCTTCAGTAACCATATTGCCTTTTTGTAAATAAAGCCAAACAATCAAACTGGCCATATCTTCGATAGACATCATACTTTCAGCTTTTTCTTTCCTAGTTTTCATAGACCACATCGGGGTATTGATTGCACCGGGGATAATATTGATTACTTTAATGTTATACTTTCTTACCTCTTCTCTTAGGACATTGGTATAGCCGAGTAATCCCATTTTTGAAGCTGCATAAGCACTGCTATGGGTAAATACTTTTTTAGTTACAATCGACAATAAATTTATTATTGTTCCTTTCCCTTGTTTTATCATATGCGGAAGGATATTTCTGATTGTATAAATAGAACCCAAAAGATTTGTATTAACTATATCGGCTATTTCATAAATAGAATTTTCTTGTACTTTTTTGAAAGAAGTGATTCCGGCATTGTTTATCAAACAATTTATACTATGTTCCGAAACTATTTTTTTTACCGTTTGCTCAACGTTTGCAGCAGAAGCAACATTACATGGATAAATATTAACATTTAAATTTTCTTTTTTAAGTTCCCTTTCCAATCTTTCAAGTTCCATTACACGCCTCGCGGATATAAAAACATCGGTACCTATTTTAGCAAACTCTATAGCGGCAGCTCTACCGATTCCGGAACTGGCACCTGTTATCCAAATTCCGGTTTTATTCTCGTTGATCATAAGCTTTTAGTTCGAATTAAATTCAAAAACTCCGTTCTGGTTCTGGCATCTTCTTGAAAAGTTCCATGTACCGCACTTGCAGTAGCCGAAGAATTTTGTTTTTCCACGCCCCGCATCATCATACACATGTGATATGCTTCAGATACTACCGCAACACCTTGCGGATGTAAATATTGATTAATTACATCGGCAATTTGCTGTGTCATTCTTTCCTGAACCTGGAGTCGCCTAGCAAATACTTCCACTATTCTGGGAATTTTACTTAAACCCACTATCTTACCGTCAGGTATATATGCAACATGTACTTTTCCGTAGAAAGGAAGCATGTGATGTTCACATAAGCTATAAAAATCAATATTTTTTACGAGTACCATTTCATCGTATTTCACATTGAAAATTGCACCGTTAAGCGCTTCCTCAATATTTTTATCATAACCGGAGGTTAGAAATTCATAAGATTTTGCCACTCTCAAAGGGGTATCTACAAGACCTTCCCTATTTGGATCTTCTCCAATTTCCTTTAACAACTCCGTAATTAAATTTTCAACCTTGCGGTAATTCAATTTTATTCTCCTTTATATTCAAAATAATTATTTTCCGTTTCGAATAATTTTACGGAATACAATTGACCGGCAGGTATCTTATTCACAAGTTCTTTCCAAACAGCAATCGTCAAATTTTCAGTAGTTGGAATAATTCCGTACATAAAATCCGTATCAATATTCAAATTTTTATGGTCCACTTTATCAATAACATTTTTACGAATAATATCCTTTAACTTTTTCAGATCAATCAAATATCCGGTCTTTTTATCAATCTCGCCCGACACTACAACCTCCAAGATATAATTATGACCGTGCCAATTTGGGTGACTGCATTTACCGTAAATTTGTTCGTTTTCTTCATCCGAAAAATCCGGATTATAAAGACGATGAGCAGCGCAAAATACCTCCCGCCTAGTAACATATACCATCAATTATTCCGTTTCCGATTTTAATTATTTATTGCTTCTATAACTTCTTTATTATGTCCGTCAACCTTAACTTTATTGAATATTTTCTTTATCTTTCCTTCGTGATCAATGATATAAGTAGTTCTTACAACTCCCATATATTTTTTACCATACATACTTTTTTCCTGCCAAACTTCATATTTTTTTAAAACTTCTTTTTTTTCATCACTTAATAAAGTAAACGGTAAATCATACTTTTCAGCAAATTTTTTATGAGATTCAACCGAATCGGGACTAACTCCCAATATAACAGCGTTTATATCTTTAAATTTAGGAAATTCATCTCTGAAATTACAAGCTTCTTTCGTACAACCTGAAGTGTTATCTTTAGGATAAAAATAAAGGACAACATTTTTACCCTTATAATCACTTAAAGATATTGTTTTCCCGTTCTGATCTTGCAATTTAAAATTAGTTACTTTCTTACCAACTTCCGGCATTGTAATCCTCCAAATTCTTTATTCCGATTATTTTCTATTTCATTTTACTAAATTAAGTTATTAAAGAACTAAAAAACTTTTTTTCAAAACATATTAAGATTTTATTTGATAAAATTATCTATAATATTTAGGAGATACAAATTTGAGGGGAGCACTTTATATTGTAATACATCCGTATATCAGAATTTCCACCGGTTTAAAGAAAAAACATGATCATCAAATGTGATGCAGGCACATATCAAATCTTATCTAATTGTTTTTCGGAATGAGAATATATAATTTTGTATATAGTGATGGGGTTTACTTATTGCGTAGTGATGTTTTTGTCAAAACGAAAAAATCGTCCTTAAAGCTTAGTGGACTAATAACTCCTGTTTTCGTACTTCAATTTCATAATTGGAAAATTTTTGAATATTCACATTTGAGTTTTATCTCTAAATAACTTTTTATAAAACTCATAAATAAATATTGGAGAGATACGATTGCAGAATTATTTTATAGTATTTTTAGGTGCTGGATTTGGAGGCATGGTTCGTTATTGGGGTTCCGCTTTTGTTTATAATTTTCTTCCTACAACTTTCCCATTCGGAACGTTGTTTGTGAATATATTGGGCAGTTTCATTATTGGAATAGTTATGTTTTATTTAGATACAAATGAATTAATCGGCACTGGAATGAAAGTTTTTCTAACAATCGGTTTTAGTGGCGCTCTGACTACTTTTTCTACATTTTCTTTGGAAACAATTAATTTATTAAAAGAACGAGAATATTTCCTTGCAGGTAGTAATATTATACTTAATGTTCTTCTAACACTGCTTGCACTTTTTATAGCGTACAAAATTTCAAAACTATTAATAGGAATTTAAAAAATGGGAATTCAAGGTGAAGCAAAATTACTGCGAATATTTGTAGGTGAATCTGATTCAATCAATCATTTACCGGTTTATGAAAAGATCATAAACGAAGCACGAAAATTACATTTAGCAGGAGCAACTGCATTTAAAGGAATAATGGGATTCGGAAGGACTAGCAAAATACATACGGCAAAGATATTGCGCCTTTCCGAAGATATGCCCATCGTGATAGAAATAGTTGATGAAGCCGAAAAAATAGAGCAATTTTTATCTATTCTACACGATATTTTCGAAGAAGCACAAAGCGGAGGATTAATAACTATGGAAAAGGTCGGTATAATAAAATATGCTGCAGCTAATAGAAAGTAATTCTGAGAATTAATGGCTAATTGAAAAATCTAATTCCCTTGCCAAATTATTTTATATACAATCTACGAGAACCTATTTGGTTTGAAGTCCTTCAGAGCCGTGTCGTTTGCGATTCTCGAAATGATAATCAAGAATCGCTCAATTTAAATACAAATTACTATTCCGGATTTCCGGTTATTTTCTTTTGATGGAGAATACTTTTAATTTTTTTAAAATTAATTACGATTAACTTACTCATACCTTAAAGCATCAATTGGATCAAGGAAAGCAGCTTTACGGGCAGGATAAAATCCGAAAAAGATTCCCACCAGAATAGAAAAACCAAAAGATAAAAAGATAGAAAACGCGGTTACGAAAGTAGGCCATCCTGCTATATTAGAGATTAATTGTGCCGCAACCATCCCAAACAAAATACCCACCATTCCACCGATTAAACTTAGAACCATAGCTTCTATTAAAAACTGAGTTAAAATATCTTTGCTTTTTGCACCAACGGACATTCGGATACCAATCTCTCGGGTTCTTTCGGTTACGGAAACCAGCATGATATTCATTATACCAATTCCTCCCACTAATAATGAAACCGAAGCGATACTTGCCAATAGAATAGTTAATGCTTTAGAAGTTTTGGTAGCAGCATTTGCAATATCCGTTTGATTTCGTATGGTAAAATCATCCGGTTCAAATGATTGAATTTTATGACGCATTCTAAGAAGCTCTTCTATTTGACGCTGTGCTACGGGGATTTCTTTAGAGCTAACGGCAGAGACTAAAATTTGCCTGAGATACGGATAACGTGAAAGTCTTCTCAGTACTGTTGTATATGGTGCAAGAATAATATCATCCTGATCCTGCCCCATCGCATTTTGACCTTTTGATGTTAAAACACCGATAACTTTGAAAGGGACATTCCGGATTCTAATATTTTTGTCTATCGGATCAGAATCAGGAAAAAGGTTTTTAGCTACGGTACTACCTAACACACAAACTTTTGCAGCACTTTTAATATCCTGCTCCGAAAAGAATTCACCGTACTCAACACTCCAATTGCGAATTGCCATGTAGTCAATACCCACTCCATCAATTGCGGTGAACCAGTTTAAATTACCTGCGATAATCTGACCACCGGATCTTGTTACCGGTGATACATAAGCAACTGCCGGACATTCATCAAGGATTGCTTTGGCATCGTTGTCGGTCAAAGTAGTCATTGTACCGGCTCCCTTCCTAACACCCCTCTGCTGAGATGAACCGGGAAAAACAATCAAAACGTTGGTTCCTAGAGCATTGATCTGCTCTTTAACGGAATACTGAGCTCCCTGTCCAATAGCGAGCATTGTAATAACTGCAGCAACACCGATAATAATTCCCAGCATTGTTAGAATTGATCTTAATTTATTCCGGTATAAGGACCTAAAAGCAGTCGAGAGGATATTTATAATTTTCATTCTTCTTCCTCATCATCGATTAATGGTATGGTTTTCAAAACTTCAGAAGCTTCTCTAATTTCTTTATTTACCTTATCGGATTTGATTTTCCCATCCCGGAATAAAATATGGCGTTTTGCAAACCTGGCTATATCCGGTTCGTGAGTAACAAGAATTATAGTTATATTTTCATTATTAAGTCTTTGAAAAATATTCATCACTTCAACACTTGTTCTGCTGTCAAGATTACCGGTAGGTTCATCGGCCAGAATGATAGCGGGATTATTTACCAATGCTCTTGCAACGGCAACCCTTTGCTGCTGCCCTCCCGATAACTGATTCGGATAATGATGAATTCTATCACCCAGCCCAACTTTATTCAATGATTCTAATGCTTTTTCCCTTCTTATTTTACTAGTCACCGAGCTGTATAAAAGCGGTAGTTCTACATTTTCAATTGCGGAAGTTCTTGAAAGAAGATTAAATCCTTGGAAAACAAATCCTACTTTCCTATTCCTTATTTCCGCCAATTCATCTTTAGATAACTTACCGACATCGATTCCACTTAATAAGTATAAACCGGATGTCGGCTTATCGAGACAACCTATGATATTCATAAAAGTAGATTTACCCGAACCGGAGGCGCCCATTATAGCAACAAATTCACCTCTTTCTACCTCAATTGAAAGACCTCTCAGTGCATGAACTTCTACTTCTCCCAATTTATATTTTTTAACAAGATGTTCAACTTTCAGCAGTTTACCGTTTGATGAAGAAAAATTATTTGAATCTATCATCTGAACCTTCCACCTCTTCTTCTCCTTGTTCCCATAAATGGATTTCTACCGGATTGGATATTATCATTACTATTTAAGGTAGCTCCAAGTACAATCTTTTCACCTTCCTTTAATTGGCTGGAGATTATTTCTGTGTATCTTCCATCATTTAGTCCTGTTTCGACAATAACCGGTTTTAATAATCCTTTTGAATCCAAAACCCAAAGCCTGCCTCGGCTAAGTTGTTCAGATGGTACATAAGAATTTTTTTCGTACTGAGGAAATACCTGATCAATTGTATATTTGTTAGTCGGTTTTTGATTATTTTTAACTTGTTTTACAGCCGTTCGATTCAATCGATTATTCTTATTTCTATTTTTTTCAAGCACCTCTCTAAGTTCCTTTATTAGTTCTCTTCTGCTTAACTTACCGCCATGGGCCGTCCTTAAAGAATCTCTGATACTTCTTAATTTTTCCCTGCTTATCCCAAATGCAAACTTTCTGCCGTTTAATTGTCGAATGATTTTTCTTTTAGCAGCATTATTTCGCATTTGTGAGGTATTCTTGTTTTTATTAGAATTAAGCGAAACTCGATTCTTTTCTTTATGTTTACCATTATTTAGTTCACGTTTCATTAAACCGTTTTTATTGAACCGGTTTCTATAATTTTTCATCATATTATTTACAGCAGCAGTATCCATCAAGTCGGGAGGTGGTTGAAATCTTAGCGCCATATTGTAAACTCTTAGAACATTCTTTTTCTCAGCAACCAATATTTTAACATTTGCCGTCATTCCGGGCATCAACAATAATTTATCATTATGTACATCGATAATAACTATATAATTAACCACATTATTTTGAACAACAGGTGCTAAACGGATTTGGGACACAGTTCCAGTAAAATTTTGATTCGGAAATGCATCTACGGTAAAAATTGCTTTTTGACCTACATTGACTTTGCCTATGTCGGATTCATCGACAGTTGCCTGAACCTGCATCTTACTTAAATCATTTGCAATTGTAAAAAGTGTGGGTGAAGAAAAACTCGCCGCTACCGTTTGCCCTACGGAAACCTTTCTATCAATAACTACACCATTTATAGGAGCATAAATCGTGGTATAAGCTAAATTAATTTTTGCTCTTTCCAATTGTGCTCCGGCTTGTTGAAGCGAAGCTTTATTAGATTCATAAGTTGTCATAGCCGCATCATAGTTAACCTGTGATTCGAGATTTTTTTTATACAATATTTTAGCTCTCGCAAAATTTCTTTCGGCATCATCAAATTGAGCTTGTGCACGATCTAAATTTGCTTTTGAATCAAGTACTGCTTGTTTCAAAAATGTTGGGTCTATTTGAGCAATTACTTGTCCGGCTTTTACAATAGAATTGAAATCCGCATATAATTTAGAAATTCTGCCTGATACCTGCGTACCTACTTGAACAGTAGTAACCGCATTTAACGTTCCGGTTGCTGTAACATAAAGAGTCAAATTACCTTTAGAAATCGTATCATATCGGAAAGAATACGATTCGGCATTACTTTTAACGAAAAAGAAATATACGGCAACTCCTAAAACTATTATTACGCTTATAATAATTAAAACTTTTTTCATACAATTTCCTCTAAGTATCACTGATGATTTGGAATTATTCAATATACCGCTTTATTTGACATTCAAATTGAAAATTAGGTTTAAATTTATAAACTTTTCTTATCACTCAGGGCTAAACAATATTTTGATCTGCCGGGAAAGATAGTATAATTTCTAATTGACCCCCGTTAGATACATTATTTTAACAAATGATAAAAACTTATTATGATTATCTAACGGAGTTAATTTTAATCAATAGTAAATTAAAATATTATTTAGCCTTATGTTTTTAATGTCCTCAATCGGATTGTAAAAAATTGTAAATTGTTATAACGATATTCAATTGTTCAGTGAAAAAGGTGTTCTATCAATTTAATGAATTCTAAAACATGAAATTTTCTCATCGGATTTGAATTTTAATTCGATTAAAATCAGTAAAGGATAAATTTTCAAAGAATAAAGATTCTGTTATTTCATACCCGCTTTTTGGGGTAAGAAATCTTCCGCTTAAAGAATATATTCAGAGATTTCTCCCTACGGTCGAAATGACAAATTAGTTAACCTTACAACACAAGATAGCTGTTCTGATAGATACACTACATATAAAATATCACTTTTTTAGATGATAGATGAAGAAATCATAAATAGCTGTACAAGACCTCCGATACTGTTAAACTGTTGGAAACATCACAAAAGATTTATCCAAATGCAGATTAATGAATTGGTTACTTATAGAGAGGAAATTATAACACTGTTGCCTAAATTCCTAATAAAAATAGGCAGTTCACAAATAGATTTATATACAGGTGCAATTTCTCCTTCGGAAATAGCTAATTTTATTATCTTTGGATTAAAGCAGCTAGGGATTGAAGGCAGGCAAGAATACATTAAATGGCTTGCTCAAAATAATGAAGGTTATAAAATTATTGAATTGGTTGACAGTTCAAGATGGACACTACTCTGTGGATGTGATAAGAATAGATATATACATATCCATCCTTGCAGATATTCGAGCCATAGTTTACGGATTAGAGCGCTAACTTTGAAAACGGCAATATCAACACTTATCTGGGCACAAATTAATCAACTTTCACCGTTTAACATTTCTGTAGTAAACTATGTAAGACAAAAAATTTTGGAAGTTCCACCCCTCAAATCGATGTTGAGTTCCGGTAGTCTTTTCTCTTTAATAAAACTACTCGAAAAGTAAATCAATCATCCATTTTTTCCCCTCGTCGTTATATTTTTTAAATCGACATTAAATACCTTACAATTTATTCATTCGAATTATTGTTAAGTCTAAACCGACATTTATGTTTATCGAGCGGGTTTAATTTTAAAATTTTGTTTTTGCATTTTTAAATGCCGATTTAATATCCAAGAAGGATCTTTCCGCCCCTTCTGCTATTTCATCCCAAGCTTCGATACCGGATTTTTTTATTTTCGAAATTTTATTTTCGATTTCTCCAATTTTTAATTGTAACGGCTCTAATAATGTATTTTGAAAATCTCCGACATTAGTCTTAATCTGTTTCATTTGAATTTCTAAAGTATCCAATTTCTTATTAAAGCGAAGCATTTTCGCATGTAATTTATCGATATATTCAGCTCTGTTAGACATCACTCAACCTCCGATTTTATTTTCTCGACTTTAATGAACTCACTTAATTTAAATTTATTAATCAAAATATCCTAATTTTTTTATGACAAGTTATTTTTCCTTCGATTATTATTAATATTCACAATTCGAAAACCTAAATGTGACTTTATTACATTGACTTCACTTTATCGAACATTTTCTTTATTAATATCTAAATTGAGCAATCCTTGACTGTCATTATAAGGAGCGCAAGCAATGTGACAATCAAATAAAAGATTGCTTGTCTACCGGCAAGGCCTCCGGAGAGCTTCGCAATAACATAATCTTATTAAGCTTATATTAACATTCGCTTAGTTTAGGTGTGAATGGAAGCTAAAAAAACTTACTCTAGGTTCCTTTTTTTAAGGGACTTTTAACGAGCTGTAAAACAGTATGTTTTAGCTCCTTCTCTTTGTAAGAGAAGGCGGGGGATGAGTTTTGATTTATTTTTTCCATTTTTTCTTTACTCACTGAATTATTATAATGTTCTTCTTTTTGGACTTTAGGGACAGACTCTACTTAAGATAACGTTGTTGAATGTAAAAGTGAATTTTATTCATATACTTCGATTATTTGAGAATGATCATTTATCATACTGGTGTAGCTGCTAAAATTTGGGTCTAATGACCATCGAATCGCTTCAGATCGATTAGAAGTTTTAATCAAATTAATCACTGCAATAGGCTTGGATGATGAGATATGATCTACCCAAAGGAACCTGACATTTTGATTATGGCGGTTAATCACAGACTTAAAATCTATATCATGGGGAATATTAGGTGCCATTACTTCATTAATATAATAATCTCCTTCAAGATTCAAACTCAAAACCCCTGCTTCATAATGTTGATTGTTGAGGAATACTTTACAGCTGATTTCTTGATTATTGAATCCGTCCTCACATAGGATATAAGCCGTTGAACTGGAGGAATAGTATGGCGGATTTAATGAGTGATTAGGGGTAGTAGTTAGCCGTTTTTGATCAGAAACTATTTGATTTCTTATTCCTAGATTTGTTTTTTCTTCTCGAAAGTTAAGATTACACATATCACAATCATTGCCTTTATTGAGTTCTCCTACTTTGACGCAAGCAAAATCAACATTGTATTTAGAAAGAAGGAAAAGATTTTCATAATAATCACTAAAAAATAATGGTGTAGGATCACCACCTGCTTGAACGAGTCCATCATAGTCTTCTTTATACATAAATCGCCAACCTTTGGGTAACTGTAGAATTTTTCCAAGAATGAGTTTGCGCAATAGGGCTATGTCTGCCGTGCTTACACTCCCATTCAGATTGGCATCAGCCGCCATGAATATAAAAAGGGGTCAATTCCTAAAATATGATCTTGAATATCACTCAGGTCTGCGGTGGAGACCCCACAGTCATCATTACTGTGGTCAATGGTAGGAACAATTCTATAGTTGCAATTTTGTAATGTCGTTTGGCATAAATAATCACCTGATATATTGGTTACAGTTTCGCAGACTGGATCATTCAAATAAGGGGAGTTATATATCTTCATATCTAAATCTTGAAAGCCGTTATCGTTTCTGCAATTACCCAGTCCATTAGTGTTATTGATGTATGACACTTTTCCTCCGATATCGATTGGTGATTGTGCAGGTACGATAAGGTTAAGTGCTATTTGGGCAGTTCCGTTACAGGGTTGTATATCATTTGGATCTCCATCAAGCGCCAAGACAATAGCTGTTGAAGCCGGATCAAAGGTGTAATCATAAGTGTTAGGAGAACCGTTGGTGTATAAGGTAAAGACTTTGGTTGTAACAAAGTCAT
>CAJXGP010000025.1 GCA_913053915.1 uncultured Ignavibacteriales bacterium
GGTAATATGCCTATTTTTATCGGTTTGGTTGAAGGGGAAAGTAAATCGGAACAAAAGAAAATTGCTTTCAAATCTGTAACCATTGCATTCATAATTGTGGCCGCTTTCTCAATATTCGGTGGGATTATATTTAAAGCTTTCGGAATTACTTTACCTTCTTTTCAAATTGGTGGTGGAATACTTATTTTTTTAGTAGGTTATCAACTATTACATGGAAAGGAATCGGCAATGCATCATCCTCCCACAGGTGAAAACGATAAAGAGGTCGGTTATAATGAGGATGTAGCCATTTCACCTTTAGCCATTCCAATTCTAGCAGGGCCTGGTACAATTTCTACCGCAATGAATTTCGTGGGTCAAAATTCATCCGTTCTAAATATGGCAATAGTACTAATTGTATTTGCTATAATGTGTGTAATTACATATTTCTTATTCATTATGAGTGATAAAATAGTTACTTTTTTTAAAAAAGGTGTCATAAAAGTAATTACTAGACTAATGGGTTTAATCATTACCATAATTTCAGTACAAATGGTTATTGAAGGAATAAATAATGCTATAAAAATGATGAAATAATGCAAATTTAATGTAGGAAGAGGTTTCTGATTCTATCAATATATTCATGAATTTAACCTGAAAAATATTTTCACTTATTGTTCTAATCTATTGTTTTTGTTTATTTCAAATTAGGTTCTGAATTGCTAACGGTGAGATAATACGAATTATAAGATCCAAATTAAGTCTGTTTTAGTTTTGAGACTGTCTTATAAAAAATGGCTCTATTCTAAATATCAGAACTCCTGACCCATAGTTAAAAAAACAATGAAAAACAGTATATTCACAAATTTAGTTCGTTAATAAAAATGTCGTAATCTTGGGGTAGAATAATAATTTTAATTGATAATAGGTAGTAAAATAGATGATTTTGAAATATAATTGCGATACACCGGAAAAACCGAGACAGTTTAATTTGCAATTATTTCATACAAACATGTATCACCAATGATTTTAAAAGGAACAGCGTCAAAATTTTTTATATCGTTTTCCTTTGTTTGTATAGACCTTTCTATTATTAATCTGCCGGATTTTTTTAAATATTGATTAGTTAGAAAATTATTAACTACAGCGTAGATATCGTTTTTAAAAAAGGGGGGATCGGCTAAAATTAAATCATAATTTATATGATTTGTGAATGTAGAAAATTTTACAGCAGACATTTTAAAAATATAGCATTGTTCTTCAATTTGTAAATTTCCAATATTTCCCTCTAAATTTTTATAGATAACAAAATTTTTTTCAACAAAATGAATCTCCCAAGCACCGCGGCTAATACATTCAAAACCCAATGCACCTGAGCCTGCATAAATATCGAGAACCGTAAGATCGTTAAAATTTATTTTGTTGTTTAATATATTAAATAGCGTCTCTCTGACTCTGTTTGTTGTAGGTCTGATTAGATTGGATTTTGGAACATTTATCAAACGCCCCCCTAAATTACCGGATATAATTCGTAATTTCATTTAATTTAACTAGAAAAGTAATGTTGAAAAAAAACTAAGCAATTCTAAAGGCAATACCGGCTGCCGGAGCGAAAGAATTATATCTTTCCGAATAGTATTTATTCCCAAATAAGTTCTGAACAGGTTTTATTTTTTCAAAAGGATTAAAATACACGAAATCAATTCCAATAATATCCTTCAAAGATTGAACGACCGCTTCAGAAGTTTCATCACCTGAAATAAAAGCGGTTTTAATTAAGCTTTTATTAATTTTAAGAAATTTTCCAGATTGTAATTCTTCAAGTAGAAAAGCAGGTATTTCTCCTGCATCATTAAGAGGGAAGTGCTTAAAGTAGATCGGTTTTCCATTAAACAAGAATATCAAAGACAAATGTTTATTATTGAAGTAAACACTCAATACCAAGCCGTAACCCAATAATGAATTGCTAGAGGCTAGAGCGCGCTCCGATGCCAAATGGGGATGATCAACAAATCTTAATTTTAGATTATTTGCAGTACAAAAATTATTTATAATTTGTAAATATTTTCTCGGTAGTCCGATAACAAAAGTCGAATTCCATTCTAAAAACTCATTTTTCTCAATTTCGATGTACTGAATAACCAAATCCTGCACAGGGACATAAGGATAGAGAACGGAAAATTCCCATCTGAATTCTTCAAGTAAATCTTGATGAAGTAAAGAATTATCATAAGGTGCCTGCATGCAATGGAATAAGTCGAACGGTAGTGTAAACGAAACGAGGCGACTGTTTAATCGTTTTTTAATTAATAATTCATCGAAAGCACCCTGTAAAAGGGCGCTTATTTTTGTTCCTTTATCTTTTTCTAAATTAATCGGTTCATTAAAATAAGCCTCATCAACATTTTCAAGCAGATATTGATTTTCTTGGAAGTTTATTTCTACTACCTGCAATTTTGAATTTGTTATGTTGAAACCGGCATGATTTTCAAACCTAGACATTATCAGATATTTACTCCCAAGAAGCAGAGTTCTTCTTTAACGGATTGCTAAGACTTCCAATTGAGCCAAATCCGTCAGGACCTTTTAAATAATATAAATTACCGGTTTTTTTAGTAGTATCAATTCGTACTATTCGGCCAAACCTAGATACTACTGTATCTATTTTGGTAGTAGTGTCGATTTTTAAAATATACGGTGAATGTGACTTAGGTGAAAAAGCTAAGCTGTCAGGTGTAAATTTCCCGCTAGTTAAATTCAAAAAAGGATTTGTAGAACGTTGTGCTAAAGTATCATATCCATGTATAACACTATCAACCATTGGGTCTGTTTTTACAAATTGAATAAGGCTATCGATATTATCGGTAAATTTATTATGTTTTTTATCCCAAAGAATTTCCGCCTGCTTTATATCCGTCATTCTAAGTCTAGATTCGGCTTTATAATACCTTTCAGCTTTCATCACGGCATTAGGGTTTATAATTGCAACTTTTACAAGTATGAAAACTAGGACCATAATTATTGCATATAAAACAGTATGAACATACCATGGGTCAGATCTAGAAACCATTTTTCCTCCGAAGCTTAAAATTTTTTATTTATTACTCAATATATAAATACTTTTTGATTTTATTAAATTTTGAATTACCGATTCCTTTAACTTTCATCAAATCTTTTAGGTTCTTAAATCCACCTAATTGTTTCCTTAGTCCTATAATTTTTTCAGCCGTTTTTCTCCCGATTCCCGGCAGTAATATTAATTCTTTTTGATCAGCTTTGTTAAGGTTTATACTTTCTTTAGAGGGTAATACCCTTGCTTTATTGTTTCTAAAATTTGCTGTGTTAAAATCTAAAACTTCTTGCTTATAGTCAACTTTTTGAAGGTTAATTCCCGAATTCTTTTTGGGCAAAATATTATCCAATCCGGAAGTTTCAAATAAGCTGTCTTCACGAGAGTACGTGAATGTTCTATTAATTTTATCCTGAGAATTATACTTTATTGATTTATAACCTAGCCCGATAATTAGTGCCGATACTAGAAAAACTATTACTTTGAATTCGGTTTGGGTAAAACCAATTTTTTCGGATAATTTCTTCAGCATTAAAAATCTCAAATATTTTGTAAAATGGTTTAATTTTCGATAATTATATGCCCGGACTAAAATAGTTATTCATTTAGAACTACCGGTTTATCTTAAAAAGCATTGGCAATTAACTAATATTTGATGAATATTATAGTTAAATCTTTGGATGATATACAAACCAATTTTTAAAAGTCCTCCTTTTAAACTATACAAATTAACTGAACATTTCTTATAAAGTAAATTTTTTGAAGAAATTTTTCTCTTCTTTAGAACTCATACTTTTAAAGGAGGGCATTTCCGACAATTGTTTTAGTAATTCTTTCTCTTTGGAATTCAATTTTTGAGGCACATCTATGTTAATTCTGATGATCTGATCACCTGTCCCACTGAAATTTAGATGTTTGATACCTTTATGCCTCATTTTCAACAATTTGTCCGAAGGAGTACCGGACTCAATTTTAAGCCTTGCTTTTCCATTCAAAGTAGGAACTTCAATTTCAGCACCCAAAGCAGCATTAGGAAAACTGATGTGTAAATCATAGATAACATCATCGCCATCACGTGTAAAAAATTTATGGGGTATCTCGCTAAAAACAACAACTAAATCGCCTGTTTCGCCCTTATGTTTTCCGGCGTTCCCTTCATTATGTAAGGTCATGTAGCTTCCTTCACTTATGCCGGCAGGTACATTTACAGTTACTACTATTTCGGCCTGAATCCTTCCGTTACCCATACATTTGCGGCAAGGCTTGTCAATAACCGTACCTTCACCATTACAATTATTGCAGGGAGTAATGTTTACGAATTGACCGAAAACCGAACGGGAAACAGTTTTTAATTCACCTGAGCCATGGCATGCAGGGCATGTTTTGATTGAAGTTCCGTCATTTGCGCCGGTTCCATTACATTCATTACAAGTAACATATTTGTTAATTTTAATTATTTTAGAGACGCCTTCGGCAATTTCTTCCAAGGTTAGTTTCAAGTTTACTCTTAAATCCGAACCTCGTACACCTGTGCCTCTTCTCCTGGCTCTGTTACGTTGGGAAGTGCCGCCGAAAAAATCATCAAAAATTGATGCACCACCGAATATATCCGAAAAATGAGAGAAGATATCGTTAATATCGGAAAAGCCTTGCGAACCGAACCCGTTTCCACGTACCCCTTCATGACCAAAACGATCATATTTGGCTTTTTTTTCATCGTTGCTCAGGACTTCGTAGGCTTCGGCTGCTTCTTTAAATTTTTCTTCCGCTTCTTTATCATCCGGATTTCTGTCGGGGTGATACTGCATTGCTAGTTTTCGGTACGCCTTTTTAAGCTCTTCCTTTGTTGCGTTCCTTCCTACCCCTAAAACTTCATAGTAATCTCGTTTACTCATAGATATTAGCTGTCCTCATTTCCATTTTTGTTAATATCATCCGAATTAATATTAATCGTATCTTCTGCTTTTGCCTCGCTAACAATAACTTTAGTATGCCGGATAACTTTATCTTTATATAAATAACCTTTTTCAATTTCATCCAGAACCGTGTGTCCGGGTACACTATCATCTTTTCTCTGCATCATAGCTTCATGATAATCAACATCGAAATGCTTCCCGATAGATTCGATAACTTTAACACCTTGCTCTTCTAATATTTTTTTCAGTTTATTATATACCATTCTAATTCCTTTTTTAACAGCATCAACATCTTTGGCGTTATCAATATGAGCCAAAGACCGTTCGAAATCATCAACAACGGGAAGAAGTTTTAATATAAATGTTTCTCCTGAATATTTTAATATATTCAATTGATCATTTTCGGTTCGTCTTTTGTAATTTTCAAATTCGGCTGCTTTTCTTAATAACTTATCTTTATAGTCGGCTATTTCCAATTCAAGTTCTTTTATCTTTTCATTTTTATTTTTTAAATCGTTCAGGAGTTTTTCCAATTCGTTTTGAATATCCTCTATCTCGTTTTGAAGAGTTTGCTTAACCTCTTCAACAGTGTCATTTATCCGATTGTCTAATTTATGTGTTCCGTTTCTCTTTGTCATTTCTTTCTCATTTTGTTTTTGTTCTTTTTTATCTTTTCTATTCATAATTATACAACTCCTTTATTTTGTACTTTGGTTTATCAATACTTGAGATAGTGATTTAGCAACATAATCGACAATTGCAATTACCTTAGAATATTCCATTCTTTTAGGCCCAATTACAGCCAAGGTACCGTGAATGTCATCTTGTTTATACTCTTTACTAATAAAGCTATATTCGTTTAATTCCTTAAATTCATTTTCGCTTCCAATAGATATAAAAACCTGATCATTAGCGATACTCTCCGATTTTTCCAGAACATGAATAATTATTTCTTTATCCTCAATCAGCTCAATAATTCCTTGAAACTTTTGCGGATCTCCGAACTCCGGTTGGTTAAAAACATTTTTTGCGCCTTTGATAACAATTTTATCGGTCTGTGTAATATCTTTGAATATCTTATCTACCGAATTAACAAAAAGATGTATTAATGGTCTTTGTTCTTTTCTGATATCTTTAAATCTTTCACTAAAAGTTGCCCTGATTTCCTTAAACGTCAAACCGTTTAGTCGTTCATTCAATAAACGTTGAACCGAAGTAAATTGTGAATCTTTAATGAAAGATTTGATTTCCAGAGTGATGGTTTTCACAAGCCCTGAATTTATACTAATAACAACTAAAATTTTAGTAGACGAAAGTCGAACAATTTGCATTTTATTAAAAATAGCCGTATCAATTTTAGGATAGCTAACGCACGCAAGTTGTTTGGTTATATTGCTAAGCAAGGTAGAAGAAATATCGAGAAGTTCCTCCGTATCGAGTTCCGCTTTTACCAGCTCTTTATTTATCATACCTTTTTCCAGCTCGCCTAGATGCATAATATCCTTCAATGAGTCTACATAGAAGCGATATCCTTTGTCGGTAGGTATTCTTCCTGCCGAGGTATGAGGATGATTAATATAGCCATACTCTTCCAAGTCAGCCATAATATTCCTCACCGTAGCGGCAGAAATACCTATGTCATACTTTTTTGTGATATTTTTAGAACCAACGGGAGATGCAGTTAAAATAAACTGTTGAATTATATATCGAAGAATACTTTTCTCCCGTTTATTCAATTCACCGTAATTCATAATATTATTAATTTTAAAAATTTTTACTTTAAATATATTAAATATTTTACGAAAATTTCATTTTTTAATTTTCCATGATTTCTCATAACTATCAAAACGGAATAAAGTTTCGTCTATTTTTAATGAAATAAAAGCTATTCGGTTTCAACACAATATGATGTGTAATCCTTAATATTGCATGAGATTCAAAAAAGATACTTTTTTTTATATCTTGAAATTTAATAAAAATCAAATGATTCGACCCTAAAAAATTTTATTGTAAGCGAGAGAATTTAAATAACGCTCTAAATCCAATTATAAAAATTAGATTTTAATCTTTAATAAACAAACCTATTAAATTAAAAATGCATCAGTAACGTCTAAAAAAACTTATCAAAAGTCAACCCCTTTTTTTATTTTTTCTAATAATTAATGACTCCACTCTAAAAAGTGAATGGAAATATTTGTAATAATAACAAATTTCAGCTAAAAAAATTTACTAAATGGTAGGAAAATGTCCGTAAAAAACAATAAACGCTATTAAGAAAACCTTTTTAGATTTTACAATACATTGCCGAAAATCAATGGAAATTAATAGAAAATAGCTAAGAATACAGGTTTTACGAAATTATCTTCCGTAACATAAAAGAAGAAGATTATCCGGTACAATACTCAAATACCGGGAATCGACCGAATGCATCCGGAAATATGATGTTATTATCAATGATATAGATACAGCGATATTCATGGACATATTTTGAACTTTTCAAGAATATTAATTTTGATCAATTTACTAAAAATAGTTCGAGTTCAAGCGAAAGATACGAACGATAAACTATTGATAAGAGGATATTTCAAGATTCCGGTCTTTGCATGTACTCCGGCGGTTCCGGTAAATTCCGGGAGAATTTACAGATATATAGATGATTTAGAACACAACCTTGCTCAAGCGGGTTTTCTTTTTGTGAAAAAAGTCAAAGGGCGCTGTTTTTTACTAATAAAATTTCAAATATACTCTATATTTCTACCGGAAATATTTTAAGAAAAACCGTATTTGAATTTACAGATAATAATTTTTTTCATATTTTTTGGAGTGAACTTATTTATGACTTATTAGATAATTTTTTATTTTAATTTTTCATGAGTCGTAACTAAAAAATTTATTTACAAACTTTCGAATTGTAAATATTAAAAAAATTCGAAGTTTTCACATTAGAGAAATTACTTTTTATAAGAGACTAATTCATCTTAAAATATTAATCGGAGTTATATGATTTATTTTGATTCAAACTATTTTACCTATCGAAAAGACAAATTATTTTGTGAAGAAATAGACGTAGAAGATATAATTAATACGACAGGTAGTCCTGTTTATATTTATAGCAAAAAATTTTTAAAAGATCACTATCATGAATTCGATAATGCATTTAAGGAAATAGCACATTCAATTTTTTTTGCAATCAAATCAAACTTCAATTTAAATATTGTCAAACTTTTTGCACAGATGAACAGCGGAATAGATGTAAACTCCGACGGCGAGCTATACAGAGCCTTGAAAGTTGGCGTAAATCCGGATAGAATAATTTTCAGCGGAGTAGGTAAAACTCAGAATGAAATAGAATTAGCAATAAAAATAGGGTTGCTGATGATAAAAGCCGAGTCGGAAGAAGAAATTCATTTAATAGACAAAACGGCAGCATCAATGAATAAAATCGCGCCGGTAGCAATTCGCGTCAATCCCGATGTGGATGTTCAAACTCATCCCTATATTTCAACAGGTCTATCCGAAAATAAATTCGGTGTTGATGCTGATACGGCAATGAAGATTTATTATGAATTTAAAAGGTTTAAACACATCAAATTTGTAGGAATCGATATGCATATCGGTTCACAAATAACAAAAATCGAACCGTTTGTTGAAGCTGCAGAAAAATTATCTAAACTTTATTTTCAGCTAAAATCAAAAGGTATAAAATTAGAACACTTCGATATGGGCGGAGGTATCGGTGTTGTATATAAAAATGAAAAAACATTTCGAATAAAAGAATTTGCCGGTGCTCTTATACCACTATTTAAAAAACTTGATTGTAATATTTTTTTTGAACCGGGAAGATTTCTAACCGCAAACGGCGGGATTTTAGCAACAAAGGTTTTATATACTAAAAAAAACCATGGTAAAAATTTTATTGTTGTTGACGCTTCCATGAGTGAACTCCTAAGACCTAGTATTTACCGGGCATATCATCACATTCAACCTATTAACAAGAAAATAAATGTCGATGAATTTATTACCGATATAGTTGGACCTGTGTGTGAAAGCGGTGATTTTTTAGCTAAAGACAGAGAGTTTGTAAAATGCGTGCAAGGCGAGGTGCTCGCCGTTATGTCTGCCGGTGCTTACGGAATGGTAATGGCATCAAACTATAATTCAAGAAGGCGTCCACCTGAAGTTCTTGTCGACCGTAATTCGTTCAAAATAATACGAAACCGTGAAACTTTCGACTACTTAATTTTCGATGAGTTAAATAAATTGACTATGTAGTGTTTTTTTTCGATCTTAACCCTAGAATGCAAGGTAGCTATTCTGACAGAATGAGGAGGAAAAATTTTGTTTTTCAATTCTCGGTTTTGCCCCAAAAGCGAAAGGATTTTCACATCTTCCGGACGCTCGGAATGGTAAAAAAATTAAATTGCGTTATAGGATCTTATCAGTAATATTCGTGTTATTTTTGGCAGAAAATATTGATTTGTAATTGGTTTAATATTTTATAAGAATGATCGTATGACTGTATGTTAAAAATTGATTTTAGTAAATTAGTCATATGCACAGTGTCCTTCGGACAAACAGTCATACATTTACATACATTCATACTTCAAAATTTACTTGTACTGTTAATTTTTCAATATAAATCCCTTTTTGGTTCCGGCTTGTCCAGGTTAGGGTTAATTTAGATCAAAAGAAAATTTAAGTTGAAGAAATCACAAAAACTTTTTCAGTAAATTCCGCATGAAGAGAAGAAACTTTATAAATACTTTAAGCACCTTTGCAGTAATATCGGCTGTTTCACCGTTGAAGGTTTTTTCTAGAAATGAAACGAGAAAAACCATTTATTCAAAAGAATTAATTAAGCCCAAACGATTATTGCCGGGCAATACTATTGGTTTAATTGCTCCAGGTAGTTTTATTACAGAAGATGAGCTAAAAGAATCAATTCAAAATTTAGAATCACTAGGATTTAAAGTAAAATATACAAACAGAATTTTAGCACGTTACGGTTATTTAGCAGGAAGTGATAAACAGCGCGCTGCCGACGTGAATGAGATGTTTTCCAGAAATGATATTGACGCTGTCGTAGCAGCGAGAGGTGGATATGGCTGTACAAGGATCCTTCCTCTTCTCGATTACAAAACGATTAAAAAAAATCCTAAAATCCTTTTGGGTTACAGCGATGTAACCGCTTTACTATACGGAGTTTTTAAGGAAACCGGTTTAATTTGTTTCCATGGCCCGGTAGGCATATCAACATTTAATAAATTTAGTGTGGATCATTTAAAATATGTTTTAGAATATCCACAAGGTTCTTACACAATGTATAATGCAAATGAAGAAGATAATCCGGATAACGCATTTAATCCCGTTACCATTCGGAACGGAACCGTTAGAGGGAAATTAATTGGGGGAAATCTTTCATTAATTGTTTCTTTAATCGGCACTCCCTACGACATCGACATGAAAAATGAAATAATTTTTATCGAAGAAATCGATGAGGAACCGTACCGCATTGATAGGATGCTGACTCAAATGATAGAGGCAGGTAAATTTGAAAAAGCTGCCGGCATAGCGCTTGGTGTGTTTTTGAATTGTAAACCCAAAGGTAATGATGCCGATGATTCTTTTTCTTTATTGGAAGTTCTTTTCGATAGATTATTCGATCTTAATATTCCGGTAGCTTACGGAATGTCATTCGGTCACATAAATGATAAATTTACTCTTCCTTTCGGAATCAACGCCGAGTTTAATTCGTTGGAACAAACTTTAACTTTACTTGAACCTGCGGTTTTATGATTAGTATCTTATCAGTAATATTCGTGTTATTTTTGGCAGAAAATATTG
>CAJXGP010000026.1 GCA_913053915.1 uncultured Ignavibacteriales bacterium
TACAAGTTTAATGATAAAAAACACAAAAGGGGAAATCAGCTTTCCTCCAATTAATAACTCATCCAAATGGGACAGTATTCATGTTGTTGCTAACGCTCCTTCCGGCGCTACAATTACAATTATTCCAATTGGGATAAATAAAAATAATGAGCAAGATACGCTTTCATCAATAAATTTGAAAAATGGCTTTTCCGCACTGAACGAAATTAGCGCAGATAAGTACCGTAAATTAAAGTTAGTTGCAAAATTAGAAGCTAATGCAACAAGGGAATCTCCAAAATTAAATTCTATTGCTGTAAAATTTAATCTTTTACCTGAGCTCGGTACCAATTACCAGGTAGTATCGCTATCGAATGATTCTGTACTGATAGGCGGGAATGAAAAGCTCCGTTTTTTTGTCTATAACGTTGGTGAAACCCCTGCCGATAGTTTTAATGTATCGGTTGACGTAGTAAATTCCGATAACATCCATAATAAAATTTTTGATGTTTTGGTAGATTCGTTAAACCCTGATAGCAAAAAAGAATTCACGGTAAATTATAATACTTCCGATGGGAGCGGTGCAAAATCTTTTTATATAAATATTGACCCAAATAATAAAATTTCCGAAATCTACAAAGACAATAATGTATATTCCATCCCATTTTATATTAAACCGGATACTATTCATCCCACATTGGCAATTACATTTAACGGAAAGGATATCTTGGATGGTGATTACATCTCATCTCATCCTCTAATAAAGATTATGCTTAATGATAATTCCTTATTGCCAATCACCGATACTTCAGCAATCAGCATTAAGTTAAACGGTAAGCCAATTTATTATTCAGGTCATAAAAAAGAGCTGACTTACGTATTTAATACTTCCAATCCCAAGATGGTAGTAACATATAATCCAAAATTAACCGACGGTGAATATACCCTTACCGTTGTTGGAAAAAATGCTTCAAATAATCCTGCAGGTTCTTCCGGGCTTCGGAAATTATTTACGGTTTCCAACGAAGCGCGGATTTTATATGTATATAATTATCCTAATCCATTCTCAAGCGACACCTATTTTACATTCAAGTTAACTCAGGTCCCGGATGAAATTAAAATAAAAATATATACAATTGCCGGAAGGTTAATCAAAGAAATAAAACTAAATCGATCCCAATTAAAATATTTATTAATAAACTGAATTACCAAAATGAAAAAATATTTACTTATTTGTGTTTTTATTATAATATCCATACCTGCTTTTGCTCAGTTTAACCGGTACCCAAAAGTTGATCAAGGTAATATTGCCGGCGGCTTGGGATTAAACTGGATAAACGGCGAACTTTATTACCGTTTCCATTTTACTCCGGATATATCATTTGCAAATTTTGGTATTGGGTTGAATCTTAATATAGATGTAAATAAAAACGGCAATATCCGTAAAAAAGATTTCAATACATTTTCTGATTACCTCAGTATTATTCGCTATATAAGATACGGTTTAAAACATGATCCGGTATATATAAAACTTGGTGCATTGGATTATTATACATTGGGAACGGGAAATATTATTTACCAATATAATAATAGTCCCTCTATTGATAATCGGAAAATAGGATTAATCGCGGATATCGATTTTGGAGATTTCGGGTTTGAATCGATTTACAGTCAATTTGCAGAAGCCGGTGTTGTAGGTGTACGAATTTATGTCAGACCTTTAAAATTTACTTCAGCCGCAGCGATTCCTATAATTGGAAATTTGGAAATCGGCGGGTCTTATGCCGCTGATTTTAATAAATATTCAGGGGTTGTATTTACATATGATCCTAGTATAGCTGGACCACTGCCTCCGTTCCCGATCCGTTATTATAACCGCGTAGAAGACAGAGGTAGAATGCAAATTATTGGACTAGATGTAAGTTTACCAATTATCAGATCAAGTATATTCAATCTTCAGATATATTCCAATTATGCCAAGATTATAAATTATGGAAGCGGTGTTGCAACCGGTATTCAAATTAATCTAAACGGGTTGGGGATATTCAATGCATCGGTCAAACTGGAAAGGAGGTTTAACAAAGCACAATATATTCCTTCATATTTCAATTCGATGTATGAGGTTCAAAGATATCGTGTCAATACAACAAATAGAGTTTATCCAAGTAAAGCAACATACCTTTCGTCTATAACAAATCCGGACAATGGAATTTTCGGTCAGTTAAATCTTCATTTTTTAGGTGTGCTGGATATTACGGGGAGCTATCAAAGACTTGATAAGATGCCGAATAGCGGTATACTTCATTTGGTCGCTAATGTTGCTCCGCAGGGATTACCTGTGGTTGTAAGGGGAGGGTATGATAAATTGAATATCGGCAATGAATCTCAAATTTTTAAAGTAGATAATAATTCATATATGTATTTTGAACTCGGATATAAACCGTTACCATATATGATTGTTTCAATGAGATATAATTGGACCTTCACGCCGGTTCGTGATGCTGATAACAATGTAATTTATTATCAACCTCAAAAAAGGATTGAACCGAGAATTTCATTCGTATATCCTTTTAAATTAGGTCGATAAAAATAACATAACGAGGTTGTTTAAAATATAATTATTACTTCACCTTAAAAAGCCACGTCCTTTGGGCGTGGTCATGTTCTTATGGCTATGCCTGTATTTTGAGCATAAATTAAATAATGAATCTTGATTAACGGATAATCATAGAGTCTCTATCAATGTTTATATTAATTTTCTTTCAATATATCTTGACATACCAGTTTTCTTTACGGGGAAAAACAACAATATTGTTGAGGATAATATACATCCAATACATATTCCCATTTCACAAATGCAATCATTCCCTTACCGTAAAAGGTATGGGACATGTAGTGTCTGCTTACAATTATAGACGTTTCATAATAGTAAATATTACAATTATTTCTTTCCTCCATAAATGTATTAACAATTTCTTAACACAAGCGTAATCTTAGCTTAACACTGTGGATGCTTATTCTTAGTATTATTGACATATCACTTTTTTGTGAATATGTAATTTAACTAATATACTAATTTATTAATAACAAAGGTAAATAAAAGCTTATGAACAAATTTGTTGTACTTCTATTAAGCGCAGTGTTGGCACTTTCCGGTATATCAAAAGCTCAAAACAAGTCCGGATTTCCGAAAGTCAAAATTCACGGTTTAGCATTTGGAGATTTTTTTTATAATGTGGAAAATCACAATCCATCATTAATGGATCTCAATGGCGTTAATTTCAGGAGAATCTATTTTACTGGAGATTTCATTATTGCAAATAATTTTTCTTCTAGATTCCGTCTGGAAACAGATTATATTGGAAGACCAAACCGCAATGAACTAGGTGTTATGGTAAAGGATGCATGGTTAAAATGGCATAATATCTTCAAAGGATCGGATTTGGTGTTCGGTCTTTCTCCAACCCCTGCTTTTGATGTTTCAGAGGCTGTTTGGGGGCATCGTTATCTGGAAAAAACAATCATGGATTTAAATCATATTGTCGGCTCAAGAGATCTAGGTATAGACTTAAAAGGTAACTTTAATCAAAGTGGTTCTTTAAAATATTGGGTGAAATTAGGTAATAATTCCGGCAACAAAGCCGAAGCCAATAAGTTTAAAAGATATTATGGATTGCTGGAATTTATTCCTTCATCGAATTTTCTGATTGTAGTATATGGAGATTTTGCATCGGCAGATCCAATTGTCGATCCTTATGATGACCAAAGTAAAAACAATAACAGTGTTGTCGGCGCACTTTTCCTGAATTATAAAGAAAAGGGGATCTTTTCATTAGGATTTGAAGGCTTTATTCGTTCAACTCAGAACGGTGTAATCTCTGCAATAAGTCCTTCTGAATCACTTCAAGGGCGCGGTATTTCAATTTGGGCTTATACAAATTTAAGTAAGGTCGTTCAATTAGTTGCCCGTTATGACAACGTTAATTTAAACACTGATGCAAGTAACGACGGAAAATCATTAATATTGGCAGGAGTTCAATTTAATCCAACAACAGAAGTAAGTATAACTCCTAATATTGAAGTGTTCTCATATCAGAGCGGTGTAAAAAGTGATGTTATTCCACGAATAACATTTTACTTGCAATTTTAAAATTATTGATAATATCAATAGGTTAGTTAACAAAATCATTTAACAAATTAAAAAAGGTGTTACGTTATGAAAGCTAAATTCATTTTAATACTTGCTCTACTCATAGGAGCTTTATCAGGTGTTTCGAGTGCACAAGTTCAATTAAATGGAGCCGGGGGAACTTTCCCTTTTGTTATTTATTCTAAGTGGTTTGCTGTTTATCAACAGAAAACCGGTGTGCAAATAAACTATCAAGCTATTGGCAGCGGTGCAGGAATCAGACAAGTAATTGAAGGTACTGTCGATTTCGGTGCTAGCGATGGTCCGATGAATGATCGGCAATTAGCTGAAGCAAAAAGAAAACGCGGTACGGAAGTTCTTCACATACCAACAGTGTTAGGTGGAATTGTATTAAGTTACAATCTGCCGGAGTTAAATAAAACTTTGCGATTGGACGGCAAAACGGTAGGTGATATTTTCTTGGGTAAAATTACAATGTGGAATGATAAAAGGATTAAAGAGCTTAATCCTGGTATCAATTTACCTGATCAACCAATCTTAGTAGCTCACCGTTCGGATGGTAGCGGTACTTCTTTTATATTTACAAATTATTTATCAAAAGTTAATTCCGTTTGGAAAAAGAAGGTCGGCTTTGGTACTTCTGTAAACTGGCCGGTCGGACTTGGTGGTAAAGGGAATCAAGGTGTTGCCGGTCTAATAAAACAAACCGAGGGTTCTATAGGTTATATTGAGCTTGCTTACGCAGTTCAAAATAAGTTGTCGTATGCTTTACTAAAAAATAAAGCAGGAAATTTTGTAAAGGCTAATTTCAATACGGTTTCTGATGCCGCTGTTGGAGCTGCTAAAAATATGCCTAGCGATTTGAGAGCGATTATTACTAATGCCGGCGGTAAAAATTCATATCCTATTTCCGGTTTTACATGGCTACTTATTTATAAGAATATGCATAATAAACAAAAAGCCGAAGAACTTGTTAGATTTTTACATTGGGCTATGGAAAAAGGTGAATCTTATGCCAAAAAGCTTTTTTATGCTCCGTTACCTAAATCCGTTATCAAACTTTGTGAAAAGAAAATTGATTCTATTACTTATAACGGACATAAAATAAATGTTAAGTAAATTATTTATAATTTATGGTACATCAAAAAAAAGTATTTATATTGTAAAATAAAATTTCAATTTTTGTTTATGATTGTGTCCACTCTGAAAAATATTGATGTGTCATTCTGAATTGCCTGTCCGCCTCAGGCGGAAAGTAAAGAATTTCTAATCTATTGTGTAAAATAAGAGATTCTTCAGTTGTCTCGTTTCTTCAGAATGAATCTACTGAGTTTTTTTAGAATGGACTCATGATTATAAATTGAGATATAATTCTGAAGTTATTTCTAATAATAAGGAAAAATTGAATTCAAAAAAAACTTCAAGGAAAAATAATTTAATAAAGCGCCTGCTGGGTTCCAGAAATCTTGGCGATTTGATTTTCGAAAGACTAACCCTGCTATTTGCGGTGTTAGTTTTTTTATTGATTGTCTTTATGGGTTACGAAATGTATACCCAGTCAAAGCTCTCAATTTCGAAATTCGGTTGGCATTTTTTATTTAACACAACGTGGAACCCCGTAGATGAGGTTTTCGGCGCTGCTCCGGCAATATTCGGGACTTTAGTATCATCGTTTTTAGCTCTATTAATTTCTTTACCGTTAGGTCTTGGAGTAGCAATATTTCTTTCCGAACTTTCACCGTCATGGCTGGAAAAACCCCTTTCTTTTTTAACGGAATTACTGGCTGGAATTCCCAGTGTGGTTTATGGGCTTTGGGGTATTTTTATTCTTGTTCCCTGGTTAAGAACAGTAGTTGAACCTTTTTTAATGAAACATTACGGATATTTACCTTTTTTTAAAGGAGTGCCTTACGGTTTTGGAATGTTGGCTGCTGTGATTATTTTATCGATAATGGTATTACCGATTATTTCTTCAATATCGAGAGATGTTTTAAAAGCCGTTCCAACCTCACAACGGGCAGCAGCTTTTGCATTGGGTGCTACAAAATGGGAATCGACAAAAATTGTGTTGGCTAATGCCCGTACAGGGATTCTAGGCGCAACGATGCTTGGTATGGGAAGGGCGGTAGGTGAAACTATGGCGGTAACAATGGTCATTGGTAATCGTCCAATGATTTCTGCTTCATTGTTTAACCCATCTTACACTATGGCAAGCGTATTGGCAAATGAATTTACCGAAGCAACAAGCGATCTCTACCTAAATTCCCTCATTGAATTGGCTCTTATTTTATTTATCATTACAATAATAATAAATATAGCAGCTAGGCTGCTCGTTTGGAGTATGGAGAGAAAATGGAAAAAAGCATAACCCAAAAAGCAAATTATTATCGAAGGAAAACGACTAATGTTTTTATGATGTCGTTAACTTTACTTTCTGCTCTCGTAGCAATTCTTCCTTTGCTGTTTATTTTTTATTATACTATCTCTAAAGGCATTTCTCATTTGAATATTGATTTTTTTATAAAAATGCCTACACCTGTGGGTGAAACAGGCGGTGGTATGGCAAATGCTATTATCGGTACTCTTATATTGCTTGGGATTGGGGGAGGAATCGGTTTACCTATCGGTATAATGACCGGCACTTACTTGTCTGAATTCGGTAATAATAAATTTGGTTTTATGATAAGATTTTTAACCGATGTTCTTAGCGGCGTTCCTTCAATTGTGGTGGGTGTTATTGCTTATACTTTAGTTGTAATTCCAATGAAACATTTTTCTGCATTTGCAGGTGGAGTTGCATTAGCAATTCTTATGATTCCTATTATCACTAGGACAACGGAAGAAATGATAAAATTAGTTCCGCATTCTTACAGGGAAGCCGGCCTTGCACTAGGTATACCTAAGTGGAAAATTTCAATTTCGATTGTAATTCGCTCTGCTTGGAAAGGAATTGCAACAGGTATCCTTTTGGGGCTTGCTAGGGCTGCCGGTGAAACTGCTCCATTATTGTTCACTGCGCTAGGTAACAGATTTTGGTCAATAAAAATATTTCAACCTATCGCTTCTCTCACGGTTTATATTTATGAATATGCAACAGCCCCTTTTACGGATTGGAATGAGCAAGCTTGGACTGCATCTCTTGTTCTTATTTCCCTCATTTCAATTATGAGTTTGTTATTCAGATTTATTACAAGATCAAAGTATAAAAATGTTAATTAGATGAATGTTGTAGATAAAATAAAAACAGTACAAGAACCGGCACGGTTTTTTTCCGAAAAAGATAATATTAAGATTTTGGTTAAAAATCTTTCTGCCTTTTTTGGTAAAAATAAAGTTCTAAAAAATATTTATATTGATATTCCTGAAAAAAAAGTTATTGCCATCATTGGTCCTTCCGGCTGCGGGAAATCTACATTCTTAAGAAATTTAGATAGAATGCATGAAGTTGTTGGAGGAACTATTACCGGTTCAATCACTTTTGACGGTGAAGATATAATGCAAATGGACCCGGTTTATGTAAGAAGGAAAATAGGAATGGTTTTTCAAAAACCTAATCCTTTTCCGACTATGTCTATTTTTAATAATGTTGTTGCCGGACTAAAATTAAATGGATTCAAAAATAAAAAAAAACTATCTGAAATTGTTGAAAAAAGTTTGAAACAAGCTGCACTATGGGATGAAGTGAAAGATATGTTGAATGAATCCGGTGGTGCTATTTCCGGCGGGCAGCAGCAACGTCTTTGTATTGCACGTACGTTGGCGGTTAATCCTGAAGTAATTCTTATGGATGAACCTGCCAGTGCATTAGACCCTATCTCTACCGCTAAAATTGAAGAGTTGATTTTTGAACTTAAAAAAAATTATACAATTGTCATTGTAACGCATAACATGCAACAAGCAGCCAGGGTAAGCGATTATACCGCATTCTTTTTTATGGGCGAACTGGTTGAATTTTCCGAAACTAACAAAATGTTTACTGCGCCGGATAAAAAACAAACTGAAGATTATATAACCGGTAGGTTTGGATAATTTATTATATATTAAAAAGTAATTTCAAAAATTAATTTGCTTTTTAACAGTAATTAAAATTTCTAATTCAAGTTGACTGCTTAATTTTATTTAGGTATTAAAAATAGTTAAAGCAATTGGTAAATAAAATTTTTTGTTAAACAAATTACTGCTTGAGTTCTATTTTAAAATTAATTGCTAAGTATAAAAACTTAACCCAAAAGGTTGTCCAAAAAGTAGAAAGTTGTCACTCTGAACTGCCTGTCCGCCTCAGGCGGAAAGTGAAGAGTCTCTTTTCAAAGGTAAATCAAAGATTCTTCGTTGCTATCCTCCTTCAGGCGAGTTTTCTGCTTGCATTGATAAATTCATACAACCTCGTAAAGTTGCAGATTGCTTATCCGGATTACGAAAAGTCAGCCTTTTTAACGGATTACTTTCAATGACGGTTAACTAGAGCTTTTAAATCAAATAATACAACTTGATTTTTCATTTGTACGAAAACAGGTTTAATAAGAATTAAAGAATGAAAACTTTCTAGATTAGACGTATTTTATAATTTTTTTTATAAAAGGATATCAAATGTTACGACAATTTGAAAATGAACTGGAAGAATTAAAAACCAACATTTTAAAGATGGCATCTTTGGTTGATGAGCAAGTTGAAAATAGTTTTAATGATATGGAAAATGCTGAAATTCGTATGCACGACATTGTAAAAGCGCAGGATAAGGAAGTGGATGCTTATGATAATTTGATAATGGCACAGTGCGAAAATTTCCTTGCATTGTATCAGCCGGTTGCCACTGATTTGCGATTTATTCTTACCGCTATTCGAATTGACAGCCAATTAGAAAGATGCGGAGACATTGCCGTGAATATAGTTCAAAGAGTTAAAAAAACTGAAAAATTCAGGCATCTATTAAGTGAAACAAAATTGTTCGAAATGGGAAAAACCGTTCGGACTATGGTTAAAGATGCAATAACCGCCTTCATAAATAATGATACTAAGCTTGCCAAGGAAGTTATGCTCAGAGACGATGAAGTTGATAAGTATAATAAAAATGTCTTCAAAGAACTCATTTCAAAAATGCAGAATGATCCTTCTGTTATTAAACCTTGTGCTCATTTAATCGTGCTTACCCGTCACATGGAAAGATTGGCAGACCATGCTACGAATATTGCTGAGGATGTTATATTTCTCGTTGATGCTGAAATCGTTTCTCATCAAAAAAAATTGAAAGATTATAAATTTCCGGATAGGTAAGGGAATTAATATTTAATTTTTCCTATTAATGATTGAAGATATGATACCATACTCAATATTATAATCCACCTTATTTACCCAATCTATCAGCTCATCACCGACGATACCGTCCTTCACGGGCCTGGTATATGTCACCCCACTACTATAGGGCATCGCGTAAATATCGAGAAAGCGAGAGGTCCTAAAACGCGCGGACATACGTACATTACTGATTACCCTATCATCTTCAACGGTGCCACCGGTTTGACGTGATGTTTGTACGATGCCCTCTGCATTAGCAGAACTGGAACGGCTAATCGTCAGACTACGCGATAGAGTCATCGAAAACTGCTGAAAAGCAGTTTCGGTTTCGGCAAAAGTGCGAGTATCAGAAAATGACCACGCTACGAACGTCGTACCGGAAAGTCCGCGCGTCGAAATCCCGACATTTAGACTGTGGCTAATATTGGTATTTTCCTCACTCTCGTTATCAAACTTAGACGATACAGACCCACCCTGTGAAAGGCCAAGATTTAAATTGGAGGCGCGCCCTACATTCCAAGTTCTGCTCGCGCGATGCGTCAAACCAATTGATGCAGACTGAGCGTCCGTCTTGACGCCGTCATCGGACTCATTATTGGTATTACTTAACGAAAAACCCGCGCCAAAACTGTAATTAAATCCCAGTAAGGAATATTGCTCGGATGAAAATGAGAGCGAACCACTTTCGCTGAAGACGGAAGACTGCTTATTAGAATCTTCCGACAATGTGGCCGAGGCATTACCATTTAATCTCACACGTGTGGATAATTGATAGGCTGAACCTAAATTAAGACCAAAACTACGCGTGTCCGGTTTTCGCCGAAGATTCCGCAGTGGTAAGGCGCGCACCACCACTGACACTCAGCGATTGGTATTCCGGCCTCCAGACAAAAAAGCTCGCTAATTGGAGAGAAGTTGACTCACTTTTATTGGCGTTGCTGGTATCATTTATCGTGTTTAAGCTGTAATTTAACGTCGAACTTTGCGTGAGCCGAGTACCGGGTAAAAAACTATGGGCAATCGATAAATTGGCTCGCTCAGGAACCGTCGTAGTCTGATTGCTTGTGTTGGTTGAGTAAGTAAAATTGCCTGCTAGTGCGTGCTTAGGGACACGCTTGCGTATGTTGAAATTAAGGCTATTACTGGTAGCATTTCCACGGGTAGCAGAATCATTGCTAACACGCGACCAAACTAAGTTCCCATATAATGACGCACGCCCAACATAGGTTTGACGCATTAACAATCGAGTGGATGTAAATTCATTGATCGTCAATTGTTGCGCAATCGCATTACTTTCAAACGAACTATTGCCCTGGCTGAAGCTTAAATGAAAGGGCACACGACTTTGTGGAAAAACATTGAAGCTAAATCGTCCAGAAAGATAGT
>CAJXGP010000027.1 GCA_913053915.1 uncultured Ignavibacteriales bacterium
TACTGTTAATTTTTCAATATAAATCCCTTTTTGGTTCCGGCTTGTCCAGGTTAAGCGTAGGTAGCCAAGTCAGGCACTTGGAAATAATAAATATTATTTTAGTTATAAGATTATTTGGAAAAATATCACGAATATACCGGTACTTGGAAATATTGGCTAAATATTTAGATCTACCGGTGATAGTTAAAAAAGTCGGTTCAGGAATTTCTGCAAAAGCAGCTCAAAAGCTTTTGCTTTGGGTACAGGCATAACTGCTACCGCCGGAATAATTCTGCAACAATTAGATAAGAATGGAATCGAAGGAGTCGTAAACTTGATAACCGGTTGGTTTAAAGTAGCTAAAAAAATTATGTTTTTAACCGAGCCTTCTTCATTAAAAGAGCTTAAAAAAAATAAATTAGTTAGGAAAGGAGAACTTTATTGATAGGGGGAAAAAACAATAAATATTATTCTCTTTATGAAAGAGGAAGAAAAAAAATTGATAAAAAACTTAAACAGTCATTAGGTAATAGAGAACCGATTTCATTGTATGAACCTGCTTCTTACATAATAGAAGGAGAAGGTAAACGCATTCGTCCTTTACTAGTCCTTTTTTCTGTAAAAGCCGTAGGAGGTAATTTTAATCAGGCTTATAATGCCGCCGTTGCAGTTGAATTATTGCATAATTTTACTCTCGTTCATGACGATATTATGGATAACGCCGATAAAAGACGGGGCAGACCTACGGTACATAAATTGTACAATACAAATACTGCTATTCTTGTCGGCGATAGCTTGCTTTCTGTTGCATATGAATTATTATTAAAAGATTGTAATGGGAATTCAAAAAAAATATTTTCCGCTTTTACCAAAGGATTAGTAGAAGTATGCGAAGGACAAAGTATGGATAAAGATTTCGAAACTAAAAATGATGTTTCAATTAATAATTATATAACGATGATTCGGAAAAAAACGGCGGCATTGTCTGAAATGTGTTGTAAAGTAGGAGCTTATTTAGGCAATGGTTCGGAAGCCGAAATAAAAGCTTTGGCTAATTTCGGCAGGAACATCGGGATGGCGTTTCAAATTCATGATGATTTATTAGATGTATCGGCAGATGAAACTAAATTCGGCAAGTTTGTAGGTGGAGATTTGGTGGAAGGGAAAAAAACTTTTTTATTTTTATCTGCATTAAATAAAGCAGAGGGTTCTATTAAAAATGATTTGTTAAAAGTTATTGAACGTCGAGGAATTAAAAAGAATCAAATAAAAAAATATAAAAATATTTATATTAAACTTGGTGTTCTGAAAGAAGCAAGACTTGCTATAAAAAAATATTCTAAACGAGCTATAAACTCATTATGTGTTTTGAAAGATAAAAATAACCGTGAACTCTTTATTTGGTTTGCAAATTCATTAATATATAGAAACAAATAAAATTAATGATTGAAAAAATCGTTAAAATTTGCAATAAAGCAGGATTGCATACACGTCCTTCCGCTACCATTGTTAAAATGGCTGCAAAATATGAATCCGATTTTTATATTACAAAAGACGGTATGAACATTAATGGGAAAAGTATAATTGGTGTAATGACTCTCGCAGCCGAAATGGGTTCGGAACTGAAACTTACTTTTGATGGTCCTGACGAAGAACAAGCTGCCAAAGAAATTATTAATTATTTTAATAGAGGATTTGATGAACTGTGAAAAATTTCTCACAAATATTTAAAGAAGCTGATAATAAAATTGCCGGATTGGCGGCTGCGCCCGGAATTGCAATTGCTAAGGTATATCTTTTTATGAAGGAAAAACTTGTAATCAATCAAGGTACTATAACCGATGTTATTGAAGCTCAAAAAAATTTAGAAGAAGCCTTAACTAAGTCTAAAAAAGAATTGAATAAAATCTTTGCGCTTGCTGCCGAAAAAATGGAAGGTACCAGAGCATCTATTTTTGAAGCCCAATTGATGATTTTAGATGATCCTGTTTTAAAATCAAATATTTTAAAGCGTATTGAAAAGGAAAAAAAACAACCGGAATTTATTGTCCATGATGAAATATCCAAGTATCAGCGTAGAATGTCGGTTTTTAGCGAATCTTACATGAATGAGAGAGCACATGATATTGAAGATATTAAAAATAGAATCATCAGGAATTTGCAGAAAAAAGGATGGGAATCACAAATAACGAATAATATGATTATAATAAGCGATACTCTTACACCTGCCGATATGATATTATTTTCAAGGTGCAATGTAAAAGGCTTCGTAACTGATCATGGAGGTCTCACTTCTCATGCAGCAATTATTTCTCGTTCATTGAATATCCCTGCTGTTGTAGGAACTCACAACTCAACTTCTAAAATTGAAGATGGCGATACGGTGATTGTTGATGGATTTCATGGATACGTAATTGTAAATCCTAATGAAGAACAGTTGGATTTCTTTAAACGTAAAGCGAAGAAATTAACCGAGCTGCAACAGGGCTTACTCAAATTAAGAGATGTACCTGCTGAAACCACAGACGGTAGGGAAATTACATTGATGGCAAATGTGGATGTTACCGGTGAAATGGATGTGGTTTTCACCAATGGTGCTAAAGGAATAGGTCTTTACCGTACAGAACAAATTCTTGATGAATTAATAGAATTTCCAACCGAAGATGAACAAACAAAAATATATGCTAATCTTTCTTCCAGAATTTATCCGGACACAGTAACAATTAGGGCTTTTGATATTGGAGGCGATAAGTTTAAAATATTAGATTTCACTGAACCTAATCCTTTTTTGGGATTGAGAGGAATTCGACTTTTACTAAAAAACAAGCCTTTGTTCAAAACTCAGATTAGAGCTGTTTTAAGAGCTAGTAAAGAAAAAAATATCTATTTTATGCTCCCTATGGTATCTACTATTTTTGAAGTGAGAGAAGCAAAAGCCCTGATCAAAGAATGCAAAGAAGAACTTAAAAACGAAAATATTAATTTCGATAAAAACCTTAAAACCGGTATCATGGTGGAAGTGCCTTCCGCGGCTGTTCTAATCGAACAATTTGCCCGTGAGGTGGATTTTCTAAGTATCGGTACTAATGATCTTATACAATATCTGATTGCTGTTGACCGTGGAAACGATCTTGTTGCAGATTTATATCAAGAATTTAATCCTGCCGTAATTCGAACTCTATATCATATTATCAATGGGTCTTATAAAGAAGGCAAAACAGTAAGCATTTGCGGAGAAATGGCGGCTGATACTCTTGCAATTCCTCTTCTTGTAGGATTGGGTTTAACTGTATTATCCCTTTCTCCAACAACTATACCGTATGCTAAACGAATTATAAGAACTATTTCATACAGTAATGCTAAACAATTGGCTGAAGAATGTCTTTCATTCTCAACGGAAAAAGAAATAATCGAAAGAATCGAAAGGTTTTTCAAAGATAATACAATTACGAGAACCAGAAATATAATATAAAGGATGAATATGAATATATCACAATATGTAGCTAAATATGACCCTCAAAATCAGTTCGATACCTTAATAAATTCATATAAACAAATTGAATTTGCATGGAACAATAAGTTTGATTTAAGTTCTCTTAAAAATATAAATTTCCACTCCATTGTTGTTTCCGGACTAGGCGGTTCAGCTATAAGTGCCGATTTGATAAAAAATTTTTTAGGAAATGAAATTAATATTCCTTTTATCGTTAACAGAAATTATTCATTACCTTCCTTTTTAGATCGAAATACTCTATTGGTGATTTCTTCTTATTCCGGTAACACCGAGGAAACGGTAGAAGTTCTTCAAAAAGCGCTAAAAATTAATTGTAATATTATCTGCATTTCAACCGGTGGCAAAGTGGAAGAAATTGCAAATGAAAATGATTTACCTTTAATTAAAGTCTTACCGGGTTTGCAGCCCCGTTATGCTTTGGGACTAAGTTTGTTTTCATTGTTAAAGCTATTACAAGAATTAAATTTAATTCAAAATAACGATAGTATTGTAAAAGAGATAATTTCACTTTGGAAAGATAAAGGACAGGAATATTCAAAAGAAAATAATCCCGCCTATAATTATGCGGAACAACTTAACGGATACATTCCTATTATTTATTCAGCCGCAGATTTTACTTCGGCTGTAGGTTACCGTATTAAATGTCAATTTAATGAAAATTCAAAGTTGCATGCGTTTCATAATGTGATTCCCGAGTTGAATCATAATGAGATAATCGGCTGGGAATCTTTTACGGATAAACAATTATCAATAAAAGTTATCAATATTATTGATCAAGATTATCATTCACAAATTAAGAAAAGATTTGAAATTACATCTGAATTGATCTCCTCACGTAATGCGGAAATTATTACACTTGAAAGTAATCTATCAGATTTTAAATTAAGGATAATGGATTTAATTTATTTGGGAGATTGGATAAGTTACTATTTGGCTATTATTCGAGGTTACGATCCTACTGAAATTGATAATATAAATTTACTTAAGAAAAGATTAAAGTAGGTTATGTGGACCTTGTTATCGTGGAGAAACCCGACAAAAAGCCCTCCGGTGATTGTTCCTGTTACTGAAAAGGTTATAATCAGGAAGTTTCACGATAAATAATTATCTTAGTCCTTATTATTAAAATTATAAACTTTTCAAAAAATCGGATAGAGGCTTCTTTCCTTTGTATAGAAAATTAAAGTATATTTTTATTTTTCTGATTCTGCTTTCGAGTGTCGTTCCGGCTCAACTATATTATTTCGGTAGAAATAAAGTGCAGTATAATTCGTTTCATTGGAAAGTACTGCGAACCAAACATTTCAATATTTATTATTATGGTGGAATGGAGGAAATTGCTTCTATCGGAGCAGCAATTGCAGAAGAAACTTTTAAGGAATATAAAATAAGATTTAACTACATAATTCCCCATCGCATTCCGCTTATCTTTTATAATACTCAGAATCAATTTGAGCAGACAAATATAACACCGGGTTTTATTCCCGAAGGTGTAGGAGGTTTCTTTGAGTTTATTAAAGGAAGAGTAGTAATCCCTTATTCGGGTTCCTTACACGATTTTAGGCACGTAATACGTCATGAACTAGTACATGTTTTTATGGTTTCCAAACTTATAAGGATTTTAAAAAATCATAGAATCTCATTGGACAGATCACCTCCGTTGTGGTTTACCGAAGGTTTAGCCGAGTATGTGTCTACTAAGGTTGACGGTCAAGCCAGAATGGTGATGCGCGATGCTGTGTTAAATGATTATTTTGTCAATCTGAAAAATATCTATCAGATAAACGGAACATTTTTAATGTACAAAGAGGGACAAAATTTTCTGAATTACGTAGCACAAAAATTCGGCCCCGAAAAGGTTATGCAGTTTCTAGATAATTTTTGGATGTATTCTAATTTTAACAAGGTAATAGCACATACACTTGGAGAACCGATTAAGAAGATAGACGAAAATTGGGTTTTTTATCTGAAGCAGAAATATTACCCTTTAATTAAAAACGAAATTCCTCCACAATTTGCATCAAAGCGATTAACTGATTTCGGATTTAATTTTTCACCTGTTTTCTTTAAAGTAGGAAAAAAAGATTTCCTTTATTTTGTAGCCAATCGAGACGGATATTCTTCGTTGTACCGTCTCCAAATTCATACCGGTAATAGGAAGATAGTTAAACCCGAACTTGTTCTACAAGGAGAAAAAAGTGAAAAATTTGAAGCATTCCATCTTTTCCAATCGGCAATTGATGTTTCAAAAGAAGGTATAATCTCGTTTGTTACCAAATCGGGTGCTACGGATGTTATTCATTTTTATTCAATCAATGAAAAAAGAGTGTTTAAAACTTTTAGAGATAGTGACTTAATTACAATTACATCTCCAAAATTTTCCGAAGACGGTAATAAAGTCGTTTTTCAAGCAGTTGATCAAAAAGGATTCAGCGACATTTATATTTTCAATTTATTGAATAATAAATTAATTAGACTAACCAACGATTATTATGACGATAGAGACCCGTGTTTTGGAATAAGTGATAATCAAGTTATTTTTAGCTCTGACAGAACGGCGGGAGAGTTTGAAAAAAAGTATAATTTATTTCTGTTGAATTTAAATACCCATTCAATTAGTTACGTTACTTATCTTAATACAAACAGCTATTCACCTCGAATTTCTCCTGATAAAAAGTATTTGTTATTTACATCGGAAATAGATGGTGTCCGGAATCTTTGGTCAATTAAAATTAAAAATGGAAAGTTCGGCAATATTGTAAATAGAGTATCCGGTTTTGTAACCAGCGCTTTTGATCCATCGTTCATTGACAGCACACATATTGCTTTTGCAGGATTTGAAAAATCCGCCATGAATTTGTATGAATTGAATTTAAATAAACATACGAAATATTATTCAACGAATCATTTAATAAATAAAATAACCATGAGGTTTGATTCCGCACATGGGCAATGGTTTGCTAATGTAATCAAAGCCGGTTCCATAAAAGAAAAATATAAATATAAAAACAAATATTCGCTGGACTATGCTATGAGTCAAGTCAGCACCGGTCCTATCTTTGGAACACGCGGTGGGGCTATTTTATCTTTAAGTGATCTTTTAGGAAATGATATTTATAATTTTCTGATATTTAATACTGCGCAAGTTCAGAGCGATATCTTAAAAAGTTTTAATATCGAATTACAAAGGATCAATTTAGCACGAAGAACTAATTATGGCTATGGTGTATTTCACTTTAGCGGTAATAGATACGATATAAGGCAATCACAGGAATACTTTTACGAACGGAGTTTCGGTGGATTTTTTCTACTTAATTATCCATTATCTAAATTTGCACGTATTGAGGCAGATGTTTCCGTAATTAATTCTGATAAACAAATAATAACCGGTATTATTGAACGCAAAGCTTTGTTAATAAGTAATTCATTATCATACGTATTTGATAATTCTCTATGGGGACCTACCGGTCCTTTGGACGGTACTAGAGCAAGAGTTTTGCTGGGCTATACCGGCGATGTAAAATATAGTAATGTTAATTATTTTTCAGTGATCGTAGATTATCGTCATTATTTTAGATTAAGTTACAGCACTGCTCTTGCTGTTAGAACTGCCCTGTTTTACAACCAAGGTAAAGAAGCCCGAAGATATTTTATGGGTGGAAGCTGGAGTTTGCGTGGTTGGCCCAGATGGTCAATTAGAGGCGAAAAGATGTGGATAACTTCCATTGAATACAGATTTCCTCTTATTAACGAATTACTTATTAAATTTCCTTTCCTTAATCTAGGGTTTTTTGGAATTAGAGGTGCTACTTTTTTTGATGCCGGCAGTGCATGGGATACGAACTATAAATCTACTCTTGGCGATATCGGCGCCGGTATAAGAATTAATCTTTTAGGTGTAATTGTTTTAAGATATGATATCGGTAAAAAAATTGAGGATAATTTTTCTCGTTTTCAGCCGGGTTTATTTTATCAATTCTTTTTTGGATGGGATTTTTGAAACTTCTTAATTCTATTATATTGTTATTCCTTGTTTTTATGGCTCTGGGATGCAGTTCGTCTTATATCCAAACCAAGGTTCTTAAAGATGAAAACCCTTATCCAATGTTCGGTAGAATTCCATCGCGCAATTTTTTCATTCCTCAAACCGTTACGGATTCTGTTAAACTTCTATGGGAAAATGAAACTCACGGCGGATTCACAAATTCATCGGTTACTGTTTATAATCCTTACGTGTTTGTAAATGATTTATCCGGAAGGGTATTTTGTTTTGATATCAATAATGGGAAAGAAATAGGTGAATTAAAATATAAGGGTGCAGTTTATACTTCACCTGTGGTAAATAAGTTTTATGTTATTTATGCTGTTGTTCCTGAAAACAAAGATGGTTCGATACTGTATTACTACGATTATGCCAACGGTTCAGTAGATGAAAAATATTTAATCGAGGGAAAAGTACTAACACAATTAATTAAATCAAAAAATAGTATCATTTTAAACTCCGATAATGGTAATGTTTATAAATTTGGCTTATATGGTAATAAAATTTGGGAAACAAAAACTAACACTGCTACACATAGTTCTCCTGCACTGAGTGAAAATAAAATTGTCTTTGGCAATGATAATGGGGAAATCATCGCTATTAATGAAAAAAACGGAAAAACTTTGTATAAGAAAAAATTTGGAGGTTCTTTTTACAGTGGTGCTTCCATTTCAGACGGGGTAATTTTTATCGGTAATAATGACGGAAATTTGTATGCTGTTAATTTGTATGACGGTAAGCTAAAATGGAAATTCCAAACTCATGCAAGAATAGTTATGACTCCTGCATTTAATGATAAAAATATATTTGTCGGTAATTTAAATGGGAATTTGTATTCTATCAACAAAGAGACGGGTAAAAAAAATTGGGAAATAAATTTATCCGGGATATTAAACGCAGCACCATTAGTTACTAAAAATTTGATCTTAGTACCGGACTATATAGGTAAACTTGTATTTGTAGAAATTAAATCGGGTAAGATTATCAAATCATTGAAATTGCCCGGGCGTGCAGAATTAACACCGGTATTCTGGAGGAATAAATTATTTATTGGTTATGATAACTATTATTTAAGAGCTTATGAATTTGTTTATTAAATTATTAGTCATCTTTTCTTTAGCTTTTTTAGGAATCGTTGAGGTTAAAGCTCAAGAATCTAAAGCCGATGTTTTCATCAAATGCAGCACTGATAGTGCCGTGATTTTTATAAATAAAAAAATTGTTGGTAAGGGGAGTGTTAAATTACGGTTAAATGAAGGGAAATATTATCTAATGATTGTATCCGATACGTTACTCTGGGGTAATCGGCAGGTTATTTATGATACACTTAAAATTTACAAAAGTAAAAAATATAATTTTTCATATAAATTCCGCCAAGCCTTTTATCTGCGTACAAAACCTGAAGATGCTTTTGTTTATAAGACGGATTCCCTAATAGGGTATACTCCGCTTTTTCTTTTTGAAAACTTTGATGTTTTAAGATTAGAAAAAAACGGCTATGAAACTAAAAGGATTTTATCTAATCAATTCAATTATAATAAGGTTGTAGATCTTAAGTTTAACGGTAAAGTATTTGAGAAACCCATTTATGAAAGAAATATCTTTAAAATATTGATTGGAACAATTGTGATACTTGGGGGGACTACTGCATTTTTTAAACTCAAGGCGGATAATTATTTTGGACAATATCAAAATACCGGAAAGAGTGAATTTCTTAATCAAACAAGAAAATATGATTTGATCAGCGGTATAACAATGGGAGCACTGCAGATTAATTTTGGAATATTAATTTATTATTTTTTAGAAGACTGATATTCTAAAATCAATTATTTCTCAACGAAATTTAATATTTATTATGCTAACTGTACTTGAAGCAATTAATCGCTCAGTCTTGATTCCTCATCCGGAAACAGAGCTGTTGGTAGAAAC
Source organism: uncultured Ignavibacteriales bacterium (assembly GCA_913053915.1). Next base: position 9,465 of record CAJXGP010000027.1, read on the forward strand.
AATTTTAGACTGCTTTGATAAACTAAAATTTTACCAATTAATTGAATAACTTTTAAATATTTTCCCAATTGTTTTAATTTCTATTGTTCATGTTAACGGGGTGGAATAAAATAGGTTATCGAATTACAGCTCCTAAATGATATCGTATCCATAGTATCCGTCGGCTAAAGTAAATTATTTTGAATTGAGTTTTAATATTCCGATTTTAAGAGTCGATTGGAAAACAAAAATAATTAAGTCCATATTAAAAGGCTGAATGTTCGAATTAATGTTCATATAAAACCGGGAAACTATTTACAAATTAAAGCCGGAAAATTGCAGTTTCTCGTTTTCTTGAGAAATGTTTTCCGGTAATGATTTCTTTCGAATAGATTTATAACTTAATAATTCCAACGAATAAAAACGCAAAGAAAAAATAAACATTTTGATGAATTCAGTGTTAATGATCTTTTTAGACGGAATCGGGATTGGTAATGAGGATTACCGGTACAATCCTTTTTTCAAATTTGGTTTTAGAACTTTTAAAGAATTATTCGGTGAAACTCCGTCATTAAAAAATCCTTATCTCAAAAGCAACGGAAGGTTTTTATTTCCGGTTGACCCACTTCTTGGTGTAGATGGCCTTCCGCAGAGCGGCACTGGTCAAACTGCTATATTTTGCGGAATGAATGCACCTAAATTTGTTGGTAAACATTTTGGCCCTTACCCATATTCGACGCTTATCCCCATTATAAAAAAAGATAATATTTTCCAATATTACTTGGATAACGATAAAAAAGTTTTCTTTGCAAATGCTTATCCTAAAGCTTATTTTGATTATTTTAAAACCGGTAATTCTAGATTAAACGTTACTACTTTAAGTTGCAAATTAAGCGGTGTACGGTTAAATAGAGTCACCGAAGTACGCAAAGGCAAGGCAATTACTGCGGAGATTACTAATGAAAGTTGGAATAAAAACCTTGGTTATAATCTTAGAATAATCCATCCTCAAACTGCTGCCAGGCGTTTATTAAAAGCCGCCGGGAATAATTCCTTTACTTTGTATGAATATTTTTTAACTGATTATATCGGGCACGGAAGATATAATGGCGACATTGAATACACATTAAAAATTTTAGATGATTTTTTATTTACGGTAATTACAGAATTAAATTCGAAACAAATGACGTTGGTAATTTGTTCCGACCATGGGAACTTTGAAGATCTCTCTATAAAAACCCATACTAAGAATCCTTCTTT
>CAJXGP010000028.1 GCA_913053915.1 uncultured Ignavibacteriales bacterium
CTAATATAATCATTCCCTTGTGTGTTTTAAAATCAATCATGTATGTTTTCATTTGCTATATTCTTTATTTTATCGTTTCAAAAAAGATACGTAAAAACGAGCGTTATCTCAAGACTGAAATAGATCCACTCCTTTTGTCTAAATCATTTATTACTGTTAAAGAATGTTGAAACACATAACGGTATAGCATTTCACCTGCCTGTCCGCCGAAGCAAAAGAGGGGATTAGCTCTTGCGAAGTAATCCCTTTAGGAAACACTAAATTATATCGCGGCAAGTTTATCCCGATGTATTTTATCGGGGCTCCAAGGTAAATTCTTTATAACGTTATACCGAAATTTACAATATATTATAGATTGTATTATTCAGTTAATGAACCGTTTGCTTTACTTTTTGTATACTACAAATATCTCAAAAAATATTATAAATCACCGAATAGTATTTAGATTATTAAATTATTTTACTTATATTTATATATTAAATCAATTTACCAATTCACTATTGAATTAACAATAAATATCTTGTATATAATTAAATTTAGTTAATTACAACATGATTATTGGTATTAATAATTATAATTTTGATCAAAGGAGCTTAAAATGCCTTGTATTGAATAATATGAGGCTTTTCATTTTGTAAAACACAGAAAAAATAAAATGGATGTTTGAATCCATAAGGTTTGTTATCCCCGTTTCTATTTTTAACCTTGGATTTTGATTCTTTTGCTTGTATTAATCGGTCATTTATCGAGCGTTGATTCCATTCATTAATGTCCCTGTGCGTCGCATCTTTATTATTTCAATCAGTTCATCTTCTTTAAAATTTACAGGTAAATTTCCAATATGTATAAACATCTTTTCTCAGTCGGCATTTAATAAAAGGTAGGCCTGAGCCTTCTCTCATAGGTATAACGACGCTCTTCAGCCGCGGCAACTAACCGCCGGCCGGGGGGCACGAGCATTGTTGAGTAATTATTGCTTGATTTTCTCTATCACTGCCTTTGCCACCGACTCTGATGACGCTGGATTTTGGCCTGTTATCAGATTGCCGTCGGTGATAGTATATGGAAGCCAATCGTCAACCTTTGAGTAAATTGCCCCTTTCACTTTCAACTCGTCTTCCACTAGGAAAGGCACAACCTCTGAAAGTTGAACAGCGTCTTCTTCGGTATTACTAAAACCGGTTACAGACTTTCCCTTTACTAGAGGGAAACCATCCTGTCCTTTGGCGTGCAGGAGTACGGAAGATGCGTGACAAACTGTAGCCACTACTTTTCCAGAGGCATACATGGATCCAATCAAGGCAATAGAGCTACGATTTTCAGCCAAATCCCAAAGCGGTCCATGCCCACCGGGATAAAATACCGCATCATAATTTCCAGGTAAAATATTTGATAGTTTTAACGTATTCGCCAATGCTGCTTGAGCGTCGACGTCGCCCTTGAAACGCTTAGTTGCTTCTGTTTGGAAATCAGGCTCATCACTTTTAGGGTCCAAAGGTGGCTGTCCGCCGTTAGGTGAGGCAAGAGTGATGTCTGCATTTGCGTCCTTGAATACATAGTAAGGAGTAGCAAACTCCTCAAGCCAAAATCCGGTTTTCTTTCCTGTATTTCCGAGTTGATCGTGTGATGTAAGTATCATGAGAATTTTCATATTAATTTTCCTTTTTGATTATCTCTTATGCAGGTTAACTGCCTAACATATATTCAATAGAATTTATGCATCTTTTATCTTTCAATATAACTTAATTAAAATTGATCTTTATTCCAATATTCAATTGGCTGGATAATATTTTGATGTGCCGGGAAAGATAGTATAATTACTGCACGCAAATCCGGAATAAACAAACCAATTAGTTGTCATACTTTCCGGCACAGCTTTGCTGCCTATCTCTTGGGAAACGGTTACCAAGTGGGATATGGATGTCTATTTATTAAAAATTATCTTTAACTATTCTTATTCTAGTTTTTTAAGCATAATTTTAATGCGTGTCTTTTTATTTTACAACCCCGGTATTATTTGAACATTATCCGCATATCCTTTCACAGCCAATTTTTCAACCATGTTTTTTTCATAAACATAAACAACAACATTTTGAGGTATAGAATTGTACAAATTAAAAAAGGCATCAACTGTTGAATTGCAGCTAAATACTATGCCGGAAAACTCATGTATATCTAATTCCGATTGTGTCTTATGTTTTATCTTATAAAATACTTCGCTTTTCACATTTCCCATCTCATGCAGTCTATTATATGCAATATTTGAACAGGGATATAAGACATTCTTTAGTTTTAATTTATTTATAAGCTCGGCTAAATTATCATAACCGGCAACTAACGGTTGATAATCAACCCTATATCCGTAATTTTCAATTTGATTTTTAGTATGATCATCTAGAACAATAATCTTTTGAAACTTGGTAATTTGATATTTCTCGCAGAATATATTTACTGCCGTTTTATTGGTAAATACTATGCCGTCATAACTATTTAATTTTTCGACAGTAAAATTTAGGTTATCTATTTCAATTAAAGGATAGTGAACAATTTTGCCCCGTACTTTACAATGTTCGGGATTTAACCCTGTAAATAGTATTTTCGGTTGTTTATGGAAAGTTTTGACGACATCTCCTATTATTGTTATTACAGGAGACTCTATTTTAATCTTTATCATTTCAGACAGGTTGCTGATTATTATCCTCTCATTTAATAAGCCTGCATTTTGTATTAAAGCTGCGGGTGTATCAGGGGCTTTCCCTCCGCTAATTAATTCTCTGCCAATCTCTTTTAATCTTGTTGCCCCCATAAAATATACCATAGTAGAAGAACTATTAAAGGTATCTTTACAATAATTCTTTTCCGCAGTATGCCCGGTTAAAAACGATAGTTTTTTACTTACACCCCGCATTGTTAAAGGAATCAAAGAAACAGCAGCAGCAGCTTGAGCGGAACTAATACCGGGAATTACTTCAACTTCAATAAATCTTTCTTGCAGATAATGCAATTCTTCACCCCCACGACCGAATATAAAAGGATCTCCGCCTTTCAATCGTGCAGCTTTTTTGCCTCTCAATGCTTCTTGATAAAGAATTTCATTGATTTCATTTTGAGAGTAAGTAAATTTACCTTTTCTTTTGCCTACATATATTTTTTTGCAAAAGTAATTTTTTAGAATTGTTTTATCCAGCAGGTCATCATAATAAATGCTGTCGACATTTTTTAAGATTTTATCCGCTTTAATTGTTATTAATTCAGGGTCTCCGGGACCTGCACCAATTAAATAGACTTTTCCATAATCTTTCCTTGCATCTATTTGACTGAATAACACTTTCAAATCTGCTCTATTAGATAGGGCAACTACCACTAAGTTACCTCGTAGATTATGGGTATTCAATGGTAAAACTTCTCTAATATTATTTTCTAATTTATGACGTTTTAAAGCACATGCTGTTGTAACTAAACAAATAACTTCTAATTCATTCGGCATTGAGCAAGGTAAATCTTTGGCAAAGAATATGGCAATATCTCCTTGCCCGTCAATTAAAGCTTTATATAATTCACGAACAACTGACTTCTCTGGAAATTCCGTTAGTAGAGAAATATCTTTAGGTTTATCACCACAAATAGAGATTTTCTTTATCTCATAATTTATTTTTGTGAAGTAGGACATTACTTCTTTTGCTTGTTTAATTACCGGTGTACTCGGCTCACATAATATTTTAAGTTCACTTAAAGGCATAATATTTATCAACCCCTTGTACGATTATCCCCCGAAAATTTTTTTGATCTTATTTCGCCATCTAATTGACTTTAAAACATTCTGCCCGCCGGAACTAACCGCCACTATCATTTCCCCCTTTTTATATATAGCCGGTGAGATAAAATCACAAAGTTTAGGATTATCTACTACATTCACTAGTAGTCCCAATTTATTTGCATCTTCTTTTATTTTTTTATTTAATTTATAATTGTCGGTACAAGCATATACTAAAAAGTATCCTTTAAGAAAAGAGGCATCATAATCTTTTTCATAATATTCACAACCTGTATCCTTTGTTTTTGAAGAAACTTTAGAAGCAATTACAACAATATTATTTGTAAATTGCTTTAATAATTCAATTTTCCGCAAAGCTACATTACCGCCGCCGATTATTAAAATCTTTTTATTATCAATATTGATATAAACGGGTAAATACATATTTATATGCTTTATATTATTTATAAATCTCATCCGGTGTTTTCAATTAATTTTCCGGTTTTGATATGTAAGCCGCACTCTTTCTGTTCAGGCATTTCCCACCACCAGCGTCCGGCACGAATATCTTCACCTGCGTTAATTGCTCTTGTACAAGGGGCACAGCCGATACTGGGATAACCTTGGTCATGAAGTTTATTATAGGGCACGTTATTATTTTTTATATACTGCCATACATCTTCTTCCGTCCAATTTACTAACGGATTCAATTTTACAAGATTAAAATTTTCATCCCATTCAATTTGTTTAACATCACTTCTGGTCATCCCTTGTTCCTTTCTTAAACCACAGACCCAAGCCTTGAGTGTTGCTAATTTTTTCTTCAATGGTTCAACTTTTCTGACATAACAACACTTTCTTCTGTTTTCAACACTTTTGTAAAAAAGATCCGGACCATATTCATTGACAAGGGCTTCAACTTTTTTATTATCCGGGAAAACCAATTCAATTTTAAAATGATACTTTTCATTTGTTCTCTCAATAACCTCGTATGTTTCTTGCGCCAAGCGTCCTGTATCCAGCGTAAATATTTGTATCTGCGGATTGATTTTCAGTAGTAAATCAGTAAGCACCTGGTCTTCAACTCCCAAACTGGAGGCTAAAGCAATATTAGTCGCACCAAAATGTGCTGTAGCCCAAGAAATAATTTCTTGAGCAGAACTATTGCTCAATTTCTTTTGGTATTTAATTACTTCCTCTACATTCATAATGAACTCCTATTAATGTGATACTCCGGATGATTTGTAGTTTCCCTGCCGAGTTTTATTTTGTTCCATGTTCTTTCATGCATATAGTAAAGCAACGTCTTAGTAAAAACCTCCAGAAAGCCAATTGAAACAGCTACTGTAAGCTTTCGGGTAATCAACCAGGATAATAAAATGGTATCTATAGTTCCGACTAATCTCCAAGAAATTGCTTTTAGGATACTTCTACGTGGTTTATCAATCATCTTTATTCCCTTTCAATAATAACCGACCAGTAATCGGCAATCTTTTTTTGTTCAATAATTTTATGACCTTCCGCCCTGATAGAACCCGGCACATTTTCAATTGGTTCACCATTATCAAGTAAGATTTCTAAAAGCTCTCTTGGTTTTAACTTTGCCAATTCTACTTTAGTTTTTACAAAGTTCATTGGGCACGTTACTCCGCGAAAATCTTTTAAATATCTCTGAATATAAGTAGCCTCGTGTTTTGTTTCTTTCCGGATTTTCACTGTTTCTCTGTTGAGATTAAATTGAAAAAGATTATCCATACTTTCATAGAGCTTAACAACCTCCCCGGTTAGGTCAATAATTTCTTGCTCATTTTTCAGAAGGTTAGAATTATCTTCAGTTAAAGCATAAGTTAATAAATCTTCATATTTGCCGGATACTAAATTTGTTTTAATAAAATGTTCTCTAAAGCTGTGATAAACTTCTACGTCGGTTTTAGGCTCAACGCCTCGAGTAATTAAAAGCATACGGGAAGCAAAGAAAACCATCAGCTTTAATAACTCCTGCCTTTTAATGTTATCCTCCGGCTTAATATCTTCCAATTCTTTTTTTAACCGGTTGATATTCTTAAGGTCCACCTCTATCAAATCGAATAAACCTGCCGAGCATTCTCCCGCACCTCTGCCTTCCAATGAAAATTCTTTTTCGGCACCCCAATCGTAATAATAATTTTTATCCTCTTTAAAGTGGGGTACATTTTTATATTTTCCAGAAATAAATTCCACATCACTTTTACCTTCAGATAAAATATATTCCCTGAAGTTTTTGTATTTAGCAGCTTTATCGAGATAAGTTTTTAAAAAATCTGTTAAAAACTCCGGCAGATCTCTTGCGCTTATTTCTCCTAATTTTTCCGCCAATCTTGTTTCACTTTCACTAACCACTGCTCCGGCTACAATATTATAAACAGGATAAAGCTTTCCATCCACTCTTCCGGCTTTACCAAAGAACCCTAGATCAGCCACAGGATGTTGTCCACAAGCATTCGGGCAGCCGGAAATGTTAATCTTTAAATTGTATAAATTATCCAAAGCTATATTACTCTTAGATAATTTTTGAATTATTGTTCTAGCTGCATTGCGCGAAAAACAAATACCAAGCTGACAGGTTGAAGCTCCTGTGCAGGATATTATCTTATCATAAATAAAAGGTCTGTTGAAGTTTTCCTGATTTGTCTTAAGAAAATCATAAAAATTTGTTAAATACCTCTCCGGAATATTCCTAATCAGAAAATTCTGGTCTTTAGTTATTCTGATTACATTATTGCCGAAAGGTTTAATAGAGTTTACCAATTCAAGTGCCTTCTCGTTCTTAATAAATCCCAATTCAACAGGAATGTTTATCGAATATAAATCCCTTTGCTTTTGAGGATTAACAAAACGCTTCCGCCACAATTCAAAATCTCTTTTGTCTTCTATTTTTACGGTTTGAAAAGTCGCTTCGATACTTGTATTACTAAAACTATTTACTTCTAAGGGGGAGTAATTTTCTTTTTTTACGGTTTCATACTCTTCGGCAAATTTATTTCTAAATTCTTTTTCTCCTAATTTTTCCCATAAAAACCTTAGTCGGGCAGCATATTTATTTTTACGGTTACCATGCTTCCAGAAAAGATTTTTTAATGTTTTAGCTATGTTATAAACTTCCTTTTCCGGAATAAAATCCAAAAGGAGATTGCTCGTGCGGGATTTTGTGCCCAGACCGCCGGCTGCGTAAACTCTAAAGCCTTTCTGCCCTGCTTTTATTTGAGCAATGAATCCTAAATCCGAAATTGTAGCGTAGCCTTTATCTTTATCCGATCCTGAAAAGGCAATTTTAAATTTTCTCGGTAATGTCCAAGAATCATTTTCGGCAATTAAACGAGAGGTTAAAGCTATAGCATAAGGAGAAACATCAAATCTTTCCTCCGGATTTATTCCGGCATCTTCCGGCGCAAGAATATTGCGGATTGTATTTCCTCCTCCGCCACGGCTTGCTAATCCGGCTTTGCTCAATTCTCTAATAATAGTAACAATATCATCTAACTTAACGTAATGAATTTGTAATTCCTGTCTGGTGGTAAGATGAATTTTATCCATACAATATTGTGAAGACAGCTCAATAACCTTTTCTAATTGTTCCGGTGTAACGAACCCTGCAGCACACCTTATTCTTATCATGTAAGTATCGGATTCCCTTTGTTCATAAACTCCAAAAGGTACCCGGCGGGCTTTTAATTCATCAGAGTTCATTTCTCCTTTTTTATATTTGTTTATCGAAGCCTCCAGCTCGTCAATATCATTTGCCAAACTTTCCGGCAGTTTATATTTACACATTTTAAATTATCTCCAATCTTTCTATTTTAGAAATTCCATTTCTTATTTTAAAAGCTTTTATTTCATTTTTTTGTTCTATTAAAGAAGCTATGACATAGATGGTGTCGGGATCAAAAGCTAATTTAATATCCTCCTCTGAAGGCTTGGCTGGACCTGTCGGATGAGTATGAGCAACGGCGATAATAGTCAGTCCGGCTGCTCTCGTTTCTTTTAATACAGCAAACTGCTCTTTAGAATCTAAAGTAAAATGATCTTCGCTCTTATCAATGTTGGTCATGGGATAATAATTTGTTATTTGATTATCCCTGCCTGCCAAATATCCGCAAGCTTCAAATGGCGCTTCTTGTTGCCCATGTTTAAAGATATTTTCCACTACTTTTCTTTTTATAATAATCATTTTAACCTTTGTTTTTTATATCGCATACCGGTTGATCATAGTCTTTAAGTTCGGTAATTACCGGATTTTCACCACAAACCGGACAAAGGGGATTGCTCTTTATTCGTACTGTTCTAAATTCCATTTCAAGGGCATCAAAAATCAGAAGTCTATTGGTTAATAAATTTCCTTTGCCGATAATATGCTTTAGTGCTTCAGCCGCTTGAATGGTTCCCAGCATGCCGGCAATTGTTCCCAGAACACCGGCTTGGGAACATGCAGGGACAGCATCCTTAGGCGGTAGTTCAGGGAAAACACACCTGTAACATGCCGTACCGGGCACATAAGTCATCGTCTGTCCATCAAAACGAAGGATACCTCCGTGAGAAAATGGTTTTGATGCCATAACACAAGCATCGTTAATTAGAAACTTTGCAGGGAAATTGTCGGTACCGTCAATAATAAAATCATAATCTTTAATTAAGTCTAAAACATTATTTGAATCTGCCATTTCCTGATAAGTAATAACTTTTACGCCGGGATTGATTTGTTCGATTTTTTCCTTAGCGGAAATAACTTTAGGTTTACCTATATCTTGTGTAAAGTGAATTATTTGTCTTTGTAAATTAGTCCGGTCAACCACATCACCGTCAATAATTCCAAGTGTACCAACACCTGCCGCTGCCAAGTAATATGCAGCCGGTGCTGCTAAACCTCCGGCACCGATAATTAATATTTTGCTTTGTCTGATTTTAGTTTGTCCTTCTATTCCGACTTCTTTCAAAATAATGTGTCTGCTGTATCGTTCTAATTCTTCGTCATTAAAATCCATTACAATACCTCCAAAGCTTGCTTTATATCTGAAATAATATCTTCGGTATCTTCTATACCGACTGCCAGCCTCATCGTTGTTTCCCTTACCCCCATCTGCGCCTTCAATTCAGGTGCATACTCACAAAATATTGTAGAAGCAGGATGGATAATCAAAGTCTTATTATCATTTAGATTTGTTGCCCTTTTAATAATTTTTAACCGGTTCATGAATTGAAAGCATTCTTTTTTGGATGATAGATCAAAAGTCAATAAAGCTCCCGGTAAATTATTAAATTGTTTTTTTGCTATTTTATAATACGGAGAACTTTTTAAGCCGGGATAATTAACCGTTTTCACTTTCTTCTGTGATTCTAAAAATTGAGCTATTGTTAAAGTATTGATACATGATTTATCAACCCTCAAAGCAAATGTTTCTAATCCTAAACTCTGCAAATATGCGCTATGCGGTGATAAACATGCTCCAAGATTCCTGTATGATTCCGTCCTTAGTTTTGAAAGTAAAGTAAATGGTCCGTACTTTTTTGCATCTTTAGCCAATTTTTCATTATTCTGCCAATCAAATAAACCATTATCTATTATTAAACCGCCGACTGAAGTACCGCCGCCGGAAATATATTTAGTGCTGGAAAGTACTTCTATATCAATCCCAAGCTCTTTAGCATTAAAAAAACAGAGCGGGGTAATAGTTGTGTCTGCAACAAGCAAAATATTGTTATCTTTAGTTAGTTTAGAAAGAGCGTTGATATCCGCTACTTCCAATTGAGGATTTGTAATCGTTTCAAAGAATATCATTTTGGTTTTATTATCTATAAGTTTCTCTAAATTTTCTAATTCAGTTAGATCCGAATATTTAACTTCCAATCCCCATGGTTTAAGTGTCCGTTCAAAAAGGGAATAGGTATTGCCGAACAAATGTTTTGTAGTAATAATATTATCCCCGCTACCTGCAATAGTTATAATCAGGTTGGAAATTGCAGCCATACCTGATGAAAGGGCAATTACACCAAAAGCATCGGTAATCTTTTTTATCTTTTGTTCAAAATTTTCAACGGTTGGATTTGTTATTCTACTGTATATATGATTTGGTTTTTTACCTTGAAATGAAAGTTCCAAATCTTCCGCCGATTCATATTCAAAAGCTACGCTATCGTAAACAGGCATATGCAAAGCTCCGTGTGGGTCTTTCTTAATAAATTTTGAATGGATGGCTTTTGTGCTAAATCCTAATTTATTCGTCATGATAACTTACCTCCACCCATAAAGTATAAAAAATCAACTTCATCATTTTCTTTTACGAAGGTAGTTTCAAAGCTTTCTTTTTTTATGAATTCACCGTTTAGTTGAACTGAGACCATATCGGGTACTTCCACCTTATTTTTTGCTAATAGGTCTGCGATATTAAGATTATTTCCAGCTATTTCTTGTAATTCATTATTTACCTTTATTTTCATGTTTTTGCTCCATAATTATTTTTGGCCAATAAAAAACCCTTCTCGATAAGTTATCGGAAGGGTTTCATCTTAAAATCTGCTAATTATTTATATTATAAAATTAATAAAACATTAAGAGGTGTTCTCCCGATATGATATAGGCATCATCATGAAACAACACATCTCCATTAAAGAAAAATTAATGATAATATTTTTGTTATTAGTTTTCATTTTTATTGGTGGCAAAGGTAACGAATATAAGAGTGGAAGTCAATAGTATATGAAACAGCCAGCGACTCATGAGCAAAACGACAGCACCGTCTCAAAGACAGTAGTAACGGGATGAAAACAGTATGCATAGTGTCAAGTCCTTTGGACAAAGGGTTCTAATAAAAGAAACCTATTCTAAAGTAAAAATAAACTGTCTTTTTGTCGGCTATTTTTTGGAAAACAGCGAATATTACTGAAGGGTTTGCCAAAA
>CAJXGP010000029.1 GCA_913053915.1 uncultured Ignavibacteriales bacterium
TATGAAGATTTAATAAAAAAATATTTCGAAGCGCTTCAAAAACAAAAAGTTAAAAATTAATTTTTCTTTTATAACAATTAAACTTATTGGTTTATTATACGGGATCAATATGTACGAAAACTTTATTTATAGAGGGGTAACTTCAGGATGGTTTTCTTTGTGTTTAAAGGATGGGATAAGTTGTTCTATCCAACCCCCTAAAGCTATTCTATTCCACTGCCTTACTCTTATATTATGTGAATCTTCAGTCGATACGAATCGCTCTATATAGATAAAAGAAATATCAGTGCTACTTAATCACTTAAAAAAATTAAGCCCTAATGAAATGATAACGGATAAATTTCAATTAATTCTTTGTATATTAAATAAATAAATTTTATGAATATAAGAAAAATTAAGTTTATTAGAATTTATTTTCAAATAGATCAAATAATTGCATTAAATTAAGTGAGCAAACACTTGGCAATATGAGCGATGTAATTGAAGAAAATAAAAAAATAAAATCCTTTAGTAACTATGAAGATTTAACTCAGCCGGCAAAATCGGACGATCATAAGTTAAATGTATATATGAATGTTTTCAAGAACTTGGCTTTTGTACTTGATAAACATGGAGCAATTACCGACCTTAATAACTCCGGTGCAGTTTTGTTGGATTATCAACCGGAGGAATTAAAAGGTAAACATTTTATTGAATTAGTATCTTCCAAAGATAAACCGATAGTCAGTAAAGCATTCCAACAGTTACTTTCAAACCATAGGTTTACGTCAATAGAAGCTCACCTGCTTAGTAAATACGGTAAACAGGTGATTTTTGAACTTAATGGTGCAGCTTTAATAGAAAATGGAAGTATTGTCGGCGTGCTGGGAATAGGAGAAAATATTACTTTACTTCGTTCTTACGAAGATCAAATTCATAATTTGACAGTAAAATTAATTGAAGCAAGCAGATTAATTGCAATCGAGAGGAACAGATCGAAATATCAAAAATCTTTTCTTGATGATTTAAATCGATTAAAAAATGAATTCATATCTAATATTTCTCACGAATTAAGAACCCCGCTTGCTTCCATTATCGGTTTCTCCGAAACTATCCTTTCAGATCCTAATATGTCAAATGAAATGAGAAATGAATTCAATCAAATTATATTTAATGAAGGAAAGAGACTGGCAAAATTAATTGAAGATGTTCTGAATGTTTCTAAGATTGAAGAAGGAGAAATGGAACTTGGGAAAAGTGAGTTTAATATTATCGAATTGCTAAAAAAGATAATTAAATCAAATAAAGAAAATATAGAGGAAAAAGGAATAATTCTAACAATTGATTTACCTTCTGAAGAGATTATTGTTAATGCAGATAAAATGAAATTGGAACAGGTTTATGATGGGCTGTTGAATAATGCTATTAAATTTACCGATAACGGAGGAAGAATAACCGTTATTGCACAAAATTTATTTAGAGAATTTGAAGTTATTATTTCAGATACAGGCTCCGGTATTCCGAAAAAAGATCTTCCGTACATATTCGAGAAATTTTATAAAGCAAGCACACCCGGAATAGAATTACCCGGTACAGGGCTGGGATTGGCTTTAGTTAAACAAATAATTGATTTGCATAAAGGTTTTATTGCCGTTGAAAGTGAAGTTAATAATGGTACAACTTTTATAATAAAATTACCTAAAGGAATCAAAATTTAATAATAATGAGGAAGTGGGAGTGAATAAATTAATATTTATTGTTGATGATGAACTGGCAATATCTAAACTTTTAACATATTGGGTGAGGGATAAATGGAAATATGATGCTGAAGCCTTCACCAAAAGTGAAGATATGTTCAGAAAATTACACCTTAAACCGGATTTAATATTGCTGGATATTATGCTACCCGGTATAAACGGAATTGAAACACTTAAAAGAGTTAAACAGATGGATGAAAATCTGCCTGTAATTATATTATCGGCTCAGGGCAGCGTTGAGGTTGCAGTAGAAGCTCTTAAATACGGAGCTTTCGATTATTTTCCGAAACCAATAGATATGCAAAAATTGGAACCTGCCGTCAAAAATGCAATCAAAAGTTATGATTTAACCAAAGAATTGGAACATCTTCGAGAAAATGTTAAAAAGGAGTACAGCTTTTCTAATATAATTTCTGCCGACGGCAAAATGCAGGATGTATTTAAGCTTGTCTCAAAAGTTCTTAATAACGATATAACCGTTTTGATTCACGGTGAGAGCGGTACAGGAAAAGAACTTATTGCCAGAGCAATTCATTTTAACGGGAAAAGAAAAAATAATCCTTTCATTGTGGTTAATTGTGCTTCCATTCCGAGAGAGCTTTTGGAAAGTGAGCTTTTCGGTCATGAAAAAGGTTCTTTTACAGGCGCTCATCAACGCAAAATAGGGAAATTTGAATTAGCAGGCGGTGGAACATTATTCCTCGATGAAGTCGGCGAATTGGAAATGCTCCTTCAAGCTAAACTTCTAAGAGTTGTCCAAGAGAAGGAGTTTGAAAGAGTCGGCAGCGCTGAATTAATTAGATCTGATGTAAGAATTATTTCTGCAACAAACATAGACCTTAGAAAGGCTGTTGAGGAGAAAAGATTCAGAGAAGACCTTTTCTATCGATTAAATTCATTCCCGATTTACATACCGCCTTTAAGAAACCGGAGGGGTGATATTTTGGTGCTTATCCAACATTTTTTAGATGAATTTAATGAAAAATTGGGTAAGAATGTTAAAGGATTTTCTAAGAAGGCATTACAATTAATTTATGATTATAGCTGGCCCGGTAATATAAGGGAAATGGAGAACACTGTGGAAAGATGTTTGATAATTACAGAGGAAAATATTATCGATATTGAAGATTTACCTCAACATATTAGGGATAATGAAAATAGCATAAGACAAGAATATTCCGGACAGTTGTTCAGCGATGATAATATCGTACCATTTGAAAAATTAAAGGAAGAAGCTATACGACATGCACTCACAGTTACCAATAACAATATCGTTGAAGCCGCTAAAAAATTACAGCTCGGACGAGCTACGATTTATCGATTAATGGAAAAATATCATATTGAAAATCGTTCCGAAAGATGAGTTTTTTAATTATTTTAAGGTATTGAAAAATGGATTTTATTAAAGAAAAATATAATGAAGTAGTCGTTGAAATTGTTAATCTTACCAGAGCTACTTTAAAGGAAGCGGAAGAATTTAAACTAACTCTTTCAAATGATATCGATGAGGGTGCTAGAAAGCTAATAGTAGATATATCCGAATGTGAATTTATTGATTCTACATTCTTAGGCGCTCTTGTTGTATCCCTTAGAAAAATTACCGGTCTGGGCGGAGATTTACGTTTGGTCGGTTTTCAGCCCGCTGTTAACTCGATGTTTGAATTAACAAGAATGTATAGAGTGTTCGAATCTTTTCCGACTAAAGAGAAAGCTATTAAAAGTTATCAATAGGCATATCTAAAAAGGTTATTTTTTGAATTTTCGAATTATTGATATTTTCAAAAATCAAAACTTTGTTAGAAGACAAATATCTTTTTAGAAGAAACTTATAAAATTCTGTTTAAAAATTTTTAGAAATAGAAAGTTAATTTATTAAATGTTAAATGATGATAAGCGTTCGGTCCTGGTCGTTGATGATGATATTACAGTACGTAAATTAATCAGCCATCATCTTCGGAATAATAACTATAACGTATTTGAAGCTACAGGCGCAATTGAAGGATTTAAAAAACTAGATGAACAGAAAATTGATATGGTTCTCTGTGATGTAACAATGGATGAAATGGATGGGTTTACTTTTTGTCAAAAAGTAAGAGAAAATGAAAAATACAGAGTTTTACCTTTCATTTTTGTTACTGCGAAAAATACACTGGAAGATAAATCCAAAGCCATGGAAGTAGGCGGTGATGACATTGTTACCAAACCATTTGATATAAATGAATTATTATTGAAAGTAGTATCTTTAATTAGAAGATCCGATATTTACAAGGTTTACGGTTCTAAAAAAAATCTTCAGGAATCATTTACACAAACCGTTCCTAAAATATTATTAGTCGATGATGATCTTTCTTTAGCAAAATTATTCCAATACAATTTAACAAAAGCCCATTTTGAATGTAAAACTGCACCGGGAGTAGAGGAAGCATTTAAAATTATTAAATCATATAATCCGGATATTATTATTTCCGATATAATGATGCCTAAAATAGACGGTTTTCAATTTAGGAAAATGCTTCTAGCCGATCCCGAACTTAAGTCTATCCCTTTTATTTTTCTGACCGCAAAGGGAACTGAAGACGATATCCTCGATGGATATGATCTGGGGATTACAGATTATGTGTTGAAGACAGCGGGTCCAAGAGTGGTTATTGCAAAAGTGAGTGCAATAATTAAAAGTTTGGGTAAGGAGAGACAAAAGATAGTAACCGAGCTCCATCAAGCCGCCGATTCGTTACGTGCAAAAGTTGTCCCTGATAACCACCCGGAGTTTGAAGGTTTTGAAATTAAGCATTGGCATCAACCCTATGAAGGCATTCCCGGAGGAGATTTTATAGATTATTATCGACTTGACGATAATAATCTTGCAATAGTGTTGGGGGACGTTATGGGGAAGAAATGGGGTGCGTGGTATTTCGCGTTTGCTTATGCAGGGTATATCCGTAGCGCTATTAGAGTTGTCTTACAAACCGCAATAGAATATTCTCCAAGTGAAATATTGCAGCAAGTTAATAAATCGGTTTATGAGGATGCAAAAGTTTCCGAAGTATTTGCTACTTTGTCGATCGTTGTAATAAATAAGATTTCCAATACTTTAAAGTATAGCGGTGCCGGAGATCTGCCTATTATTTATAAAAATGCTGAAAACGGAAATGTAGAAAAATTGCAATCAAATGGTTTGTTGCTTGGATTTGCCGCCTTCGGTAATTATAAAGACATTACCGTCGATCTCCATAATAGAGATATTTTTATTTTAATTACCGACGGGATAATTGAGTCTAGGAATATTAACAGTGAACAATTTGGCTTGAAAAGACTAAAAAAAACAGTTGAAAATATTTCTAATGATGATGACCCGATTGATAAAATTAAAGAGAACTTTGTCAATTTTACCGGAAATAAGTTTGAGGACGATATTAGTTTGATCTCTATTTATAAAAAGACCTGAAAATTAATCCGGGCAGTATTCTTTTTTATTTTGATTGACATTTCATGACTTAAGCTAATCTAAAGAATTACAAAGTTTTAATTAAAAGAAATAACTTGTAAAAAGTATAATATATTCTTATATTGAATTTCTTAATAAAACATTTGACCAATCTATATTGAAGGAGGAGATATATGAAGGGTATTGTTGTTTCAAAAACCGGCCAAAGAAAAGAAAAAACTATTCCAAAGAAATTTTTATCCAACTACATATTAAAACCAATATTTTCAGGTTTATGGGGTTTTGCTTTTTTCTTGTTGATGTTAATATCTTTAAAATACCTGGGATCCGTCATCGGTCCTATGAAAAATTTTAAGATGGATTTTGAAGATGTATTATTTTCTCTAATTGGATTTTTGTTGATTTTTCTGATAAAATTATTAGAGAATATTAAGGGGGTGGAAAAAACAAGTTATCGGATTCTACCTCCTAAAGAAGAAAATACCGTTACAATAGAAAACGATGATTGACAATTGATATTATAACAAAACACAGGAGCTTTGGATTTATCTTCGTTTGATTTCAGATATTAAAAATTATTTACTCACTAAAATTTTAGTAATACGTTTTTAAGAGGTAAGAAAAAGGATCAGAGTTTATCGACAATTTGTAATTTTTCAGCTCTGTCGGCAAGTTTAAGTTGTTCAATAAGTCCATCGAGGTTACCTTCCATAATGCTTGAAAGATTGTAAAGAGTAAGTCCAATTCTGTGATCGGTTACCCTATTTTGCGGAAAGTTGTAAGTACGGATTTTATCACTCCTATCACCGGTTCTTACCATAGATTTTCTTTGTGCGGATATTTCATCGTTCTGTTCTTTTAGCTTGCGGTCGTATAATCTGGCTTTTAAGACTTTCATAGCTTTCTGACGGTTTTTAAGCTGCGAACGCTCATCTTGGCATTGAACAACAATGCCTGTAGGAATATGTATAATACGGACGGCGGTTTCAACTTTATTTACGTTTTGCCCGCCTGCTCCACCTGATCGAAAAATATCAATTCTTAAATCATTTGGATTAATATTTATCTGAACATCTTCGGCTTCAGGCAGAACGGCGACAGATGCAGCAGAGGTATGCACTCTTCCACTAGCTTCGGTAGCAGGAACACGCTGTACCCTGTGAACTCCACTTTCAAATTTTAAGTTACTGAAAACATTTTCTCCATGAAAAGAAAAAATCACTTCTTTTATACCGCCCAATCCGGTATCATTTATTTCAATTAAATCAATTTTCCATCCTTTAATTTCTGAATACCTGCTATACATCCGGAACAAATCACCTGCAAAAAGCGCAGCTTCTTCACCTCCGGTACCGGCACGAATTTCCATAATAATATCTTTATTATCGTTTGGATCTTTTGGTAAAAGTAAATTTTTTATTTCTTCTTCAAGCTGCTCTTTTAGTTTTTCAAGTTCTTTTAATTCTTCTTCAGCCAGTTCTACTAATTCTTTATCGGATGTTGACTCAATAATTTCTTTATTCCCTTGAATATTTTTTAACAGGACAGAATATTTTTCATACACAGATATTATTTCCAACAGTTCACTTCTTTTTTTACTTAAACCAATTATTTTTTCACGATCATTTAAAAATGACGGATCAGCTAATTGTTGATTTATATGTTCGAATAGCTCTTTTATTTTATCTAATTTTTTGATTAATTCCATTATTACACAATTTTTTTAGATTAATGAGTCCACTTAAAAAACCAAGGTTTTATTATAGTCAAAGCTTTAATGAGATCTATACATATTATGACTCCACTTTTTTTTTAATTCCCCAAAGTTGAATAAAATAAGTCGGAATTTCAACTTTTTGCATTATTCTTTTGAATATTTTGAGAATAATTTTTAAATAGGTAATAAATTGGATAAATATCCATCGAAACGAGGATGAACTTGAAGGATTTAATATTGGGTGCTCTAATTTTATTGAGGTTTTACAAATCACCCCGTTCTTTGAATAGAGCCATTTTTATTTGAAAGGATACGACAATGACACAAGACTTTCAATTTTTTTGTCATTTCGAACAAAGTGGGGAACTCCCTGTTTAAAGGAATATCCCAGCATAACGTCATTTTAACAATTAAAAAAATGTTGCCGCGATCAATTTCGCGACAACAATTATTCGTAAACGAATCATAGGTATTTTTTAGTAGAACAACTACACGATAATCCATTAGAAGAACACTGAAAACTCTGTTAAGAATCCGTGAAATCGTGCATTATATGCATAAGGACCTGATGAAAATCCCTTATAGTGTTGATTAACATATTCCAACTTCAATAAAACATAGTCCGTTATCCACAATCCACCGCCTAGTTGAATTCTATTAACATTGATATCGGCATCTTTACCATGATATTTTTTTGATATAGCCGCATTATATCTAGCTGCAACATACAAAGCGGGAGTCAAATAATAAGTAACATCGGCTCCATAATATGACCATGCTTCTTCCGGGCTTCCCGGAGCACTTCCATTTATATCGGAGTCTTTTGTATATCCATACATACCGAATATCTTTAGTGGTTTTACATTATAATAACCGTCAAATTGATATGCAGTAACATTCTGACCTTTCGCCGGTGCAATTTGACCGACTTCAGGACCAGCCCCGAAAATGCCTGCATATCGGCTGCCGCTTCTATTCCCTGCATATAAATAACTTTTCGTACCGCCACTGGGATAACCCGTTCCATTGTTGGATTGATTAACCCTGTAAACCGATCCTGCAATATTTAATTTATTATCAAAATTTAACCATACCTTACCGTGTACTTCCGTTCCTCTGCCCGGTTGAAAATCACCTGTTGTAGTACCGTTTCCGAAACCGATTACCCAATTAAAAAAACCCTTTTTACTTATCAATTCCATAGCCGGCTCAACCGTATTTGCATCTATAATATAATTTCCTATCAATGGATTCTTTTGAACCTGAGCATTATCAGACCTTATGAGATGCCACAAACCGAAATCAATTTCCATCTGCCCCGCTTTAAATGTAATGTATTTAAATAATGTGTTATTTAATCCCAGAACATCAATAGACTTTGGAAGATGAGATATTTTAATGTACCCTTCTCTGTCCATCCAATAACCTGTGTGGTGACTGCTACTAAGAAAAGCTGCGAAATATATATTTATTCCGCTGGCTATACGTGCATTAAAAATCAAGTTACCGACAGCATTTTGGAATCCCCAAGGGATTTTCGCAAGCGTTCCTTTATCGTTATTTTGAATTAAATATTGTACAACACCGGCCGTTTCTCCGGTAATCTTTAAAGTTGGCGCGTTCTCCTCTGCTTGCTTGTTTTCTTGTGCTTGTGTTGTAAATGATAATATGAATATTGTCAATAAGAAAATAACTGTAACATTTAGCCTTTTCATGTTTTATTCTCCTTTATCTATTTAATTAAATTTTTATTTCGCTTTACACGACATTATTTTCGCCTTAAGCTTCTATTCTTAAATTTGCAATTGTAGTGCCACTAGTTAATACATAGAAAATCGCTCACATAACCCATTATAATTAAGCTAGTAACAAAAAAAAGAATTAATTGATTCGATCCGGTTGTATATAAAGTATTGCAACCATGCAATACTGATTATTTGACAATCATGCAGTTATGCAAGATTAATCTAATTAGATTTGCTAATCAATTTAGTTTTCAATAAGAATTGCTTATAGTTATATAGTTTATTTTCAGATAAATAAATACGGCATGTTTATTGTCTTTAAGGACTGTAGAAATGACTTTAATGATCTGAGGTGTATCTAAAAAGATAATTTTCAACTTTACGGATTATGAATATTAAAGAAAATTGAAGTATTTCCACAAAAAAATATTTTTTTTAGAAGCGACTCATGACATAATTTCAATTAAATTTAAAAAGGAAATATAAAATGAAAATTTATAAAAAAATATTTCTAACAGCTTTGGTTTTAGCAGTTTTCGGTTGTATAAACTTATTTGCTCAATCAACCGGGATTGTAAATTTAAAAATAGAACCTCAAAGTAAACTGACAATAAACGGTACTTCTACTTTACATGACTTCACTATTAGAGCTACGGAAATCCGCGGTTACCTTACAATTATTAGATCAAAAACCGATTCAACATCCAATAATTTCAATAAAAATATTAACGAATTAAATATTTTGATCCCTGTCAAAAAGCTTGATTCGGGTGATGGCTCAATGAATAAAAATATGAATAAGGCATTAAAGTCGATAGATAATCCAAATATTACATACAAGCTATTGAGTATCAATCCAATAGCTCTTCCTGATTCGGTAGGTAAATCAGTAGTTCTGAAAACTACGGGTGAATTGTCGATTGCCGGCAAGAAAAATATTATCGAAATGAATGTTGAAAGTACACTTCAAAAAGACAGCACTTATAGGTTTACCGGGGAGAAAAAAATTAAAATGGCCGATTATGGTATAGAACCCCCGACAATGCTATTTGGAACTATTAAGGTTCGTCCGGTAGTTATTGTAAAGTTTGATGTAGAAATTTCACTAAAATAAACTGTAAATATTCTTATTTGCTTTGAAAAATAGAAATAAAAAATCTTTTAATCATTTATGAAGTAATGACTTGTGAAATTCAATGTGCCGGCTGAAAATTAAAGTTAAAAAATTAATAATCGGAATTCAAGGATAACCTTTTAATAAAGCTACAAAAATATTATTGGGTACACCGTATAGAATATAATGCTGATACGAAATAGTTTTAAATATGTAAAAAAAATTAAAATTTACTTGATATTTATTATTGCTGTTCTATTTATTTGCATAACCGGAACAAAGGTTTATGCTCAAAAAGTTACTAAAACAGTATATAAAACTCTTCCCGGCAGTAAATTTTGGATTCAGGGAACATCAACCATCAACGATTTCACTTGCTCCACTCAAAAGATAGTCGGTTATGGTTCTTTATCAAATTCTTTCGATTCTTTAAAAGAGGATTCCGGAAAGACAAGACTTGATACAAATAAAGTTGTTATATGGATCCCGGTAAAAAGTTTTGATTGCGGAGAGGATGCGTTGAACAATGACATGTACCGTGCGATGAAGTTGGATAAATATCCCGAAATTCATTATGTGCTTACCAATGCAAAACTTATTACACCATACGATTCAACCGATTCTACATTTGTATTGGAATCAATAGGAAAATTAACAATTTCCGGTAAAACGAATACGGTCAAAATAAAAATTAACATTCATAAACTACCAAATGATGAATTAAAATTAACAGGCAGTTTACCAATTTCGATGCACGATTATGGAATAATTCCACCCACAGCATTTTGGGGATTGATAAGAGCACATGATAAATTAATCATACATTTTTATCTCCTGGTTAAAGTTGAAGAAAACCGGAATAATCAAAATCCGAATGAAACCGTTACAAAAAACGTTA
>CAJXGP010000030.1 GCA_913053915.1 uncultured Ignavibacteriales bacterium
TGTTCTCTTTATGTGCACTGATGGGGTCTATGGTGTGGTGAATGATGAAGAGTTAAAAAATATAATAGTTAAGGATAATTTTGATACTATTAAAAAAGAACTAATTACCCTTATCGAAGAAAGAGGAGCCCCAGATAATTATTCATTTATTTTAATTCAAAATAATTAATTCGATGATCGGCAAAAAAATAGAACATTATAAAATTATTGATATACTCGGTGAAGGGGGAATGGGCATCGTTTATAAAGCATTCGATCTTAAATTAGAAAGATATATAGCTCTTAAAATCTTAAATTCACAAGCGATTAATAACCCTCAATTTATTGCCCGTTTCAAAAATGAAGCTAAAAATCAAGCTAAGCTCAATCATGCTAATATTGTCCCTGTCTATGGTTTTACCGAGGATAAAGGTGTGCTTGGTATTGCTATGGAATATGTAAACGGGGAAACTTTAGAACATTTAATACAAAGACAAGGTAAACTGGAACTCTATGATGCACTTTATATTCTCAGACAGGTGCTGCTCGGTGCAGGTTATGCTCACAGCAAGGGTTTTATTCATAGAGATATTAAACCTTCAAATATTATCATAAATCAAGAAGGTGTTGTAAAAATTATGGATTTTGGTATTTCAAAATCCTTATATGATAATTCAAGGAGCTTAACAAGAACGGGAACAAAAATCGGCACCTTACTTTATATGAGCCCTGAACAGATAAAAGCGTTTGTACCTACAAATCAGAGTGATATTTACTCGATTGGAATTACGTTTTTTGAAATGTTAATCGGTTCAACTCCATTTTATCGGGGTACAGATTACGAAATAATGGAAGCTCATTTAAAAAAAGCGCCTCCAAAAATTTCTTCTATTCGTCCGGAATTACCGGCGGCGGTTGATGATATGGTCGGTAAGGCTTTGCATAAATCTTTATCAAAAAGATATCATTCATGCGAAGAATTTTTAGTTGATGTCGATAATCTATTTGCGTTATTATCTTACCGGCAAGAAAAAAAGGATAGTACCGCAAAAACTAAAACCAAAATTAATTCGACAGGCAATTTTTATAAAAAAGTAAAATTTTATTTTTTTGCTTTTATATTTTTTTCTTTGTTAGCCGGACTAACTTATTTTGTCTATAATACCGTATCCGGTTTTTGGTCAAATCATGCCGGTATAAATTCCAATAACTTCACGGCAGGTGAAAATAATTATCAAACAAATCCTTCATACAAATTAAAGTCCAACTGGAAACAAATTAAAAGCCCGATCTCGAATAATTTTAATGCAATAACGTTTATCAACGATAAGATAGGATTTATATGCGGTAATAAAGGCGCAGTGCTCAAAACCGAAGATGGAGGAAATACATGGAATGTTTTGAGTGATTCTGCATCAATTAATTTATATTCCATTAATTTCGATAATCCCGATAAGGGATTTTTAATCGGTGAGAATGGAACAATCTTGACTACATCCGATACCGGAAGAACATGGCGTAAAGTGGAACTGAACGTGAATGCGTCTTTATTTGGTATTACTTTTCTCAAGGATCGAAAGACGGGTTTCATAGTCGGAAATAATGGTCTAATTCTAAAGACTGTTGACGAAGGAATTCATTGGAATAAAATAGTTTCTCCATTGAGTGATTTATTATATGATATTTCATTTTCAAATGAAAATGACGGTATAATAACCGGTTGGAATGGAGTTATTCTAAGGACAACGGATACCGGTAATTCATGGATAAAATTAAAAAATAAGAACCGCCAATATTTGAGAAGCGTAAGTTTTTTGAATAATAATATTGGTGTTATTGTAGGCGGGAATGGAAGTATTTTACGAACCGGTGACGCAGGGGCTTCATGGAACATTATCCAAACTAATACAGTTGCCGGTTTTTATGCCGTTAAATTATTTAACGGGAAATATGGAATTATATTATCAAACAAAGGAAATATCTATTTATCGTATGATATAGGAAAAACTTGGAAAACTACTTCAAGCGGAGATTATGCAGCATTAACGGCTTTAACAATTACGCCCGCAAGAAAGATTTTTATAGTTGGCTACAATGGTAAAATATTGACTAACAAGTTAGATATTAATTGATTTTCCTAGCCTTAATCTTTAACTTTCCCTGCCGGGATAATTTAATCTAATTCATTATTAAAATTTAACGACACTTTTTCAAAGGGAATATCCATTGGATAAATTTGTAATAAACGGCGGTAAAAAACTTTCCGGTGAAGTGGAAATCAGCGGTGCGAAAAATGCTTCTCTGGCTCTTATGCCTGCTTCACTACTTACCGGCGGAACTTCTGTTCTGAAAAATACTCCGGAATTAAATGACGTTTTTACAATGATAAAATTATTGAATTACCTCGGTGTTCAAACCGAATTTAAAGATCATATTTTAACTTTAAATACAGGAAATATTGTTAGTCAGGATGCTCCATACGAACATGTAAAGAAAATGCGTGCATCAGTCTATGTGCTGGGTCCGTTAGTATCGAGATTCGGTAAAGCGAAAGTATCTTTGCCGGGGGGTTGCGCATGGGGTCCTCGTCCTATTAATCTTCATCTTGAAGGATTAAAAAAGATGGGTGCGGAAATTGACTTAATAGGAGGATACATCATTGCTAAAGCCCGTAAACTTCATGGTGCTAAAATCAACTTTGATATCTCATCGGTCGGTGCAACAGGTAATATTTTGATGGCGTCCGTATTAGCGAAGGGAGTTACAATAATTAACAATGCGGCAATGGAGCCGGAGATAGCAAATTTGGCTGTCTTTCTAAAAAAAATGGGAGCAAGAATTGAGGGTATTGGAACATCTTCTCTTACTATTGAAGGTGTTGATGAATTAAAACCTGTTGAAATTGATACTATTCCCGACAGAATTGAAGCGGGAACTTTATTAATTGCAGTTGCTATTACCGGCGGAAATATTAAAATTAAAATTTCACCGGATTATGTTAATGCAATTCTGTCAAAACTTGAGGATAGTGGATGTAATATTATTCTAAATAATAACGTAATAAATTTATCCGCAGCGGAAAACGGCATCATACCTACCGATGCAGTTACATCTATATTCCCAGGCTTTCCGACCGATATGCAAGCACAATGGACCGCTTATATGACATTGGCTAATGGGGTTTCTACCGTAACCGATAGTATTTATATCGATCGATTTAAACATGTACCGGAGTTGATGCGATTAGGAGCTGATATTACGGTAAATGAAAATTCGGCTGTAATTAAAGGAGTAAAAAAATTAACCGGAGCAAAGGTTATGTCTACCGACTTAAGAGCCAGCGCCGGTCTAGTGCTAGCCGGTCTAGCTACGGAAGGTAAAACCGAAGTATTACGAGTCTATCACCTTGATAGAGGTTATCAAAGGATTGAAGAGAAACTCCAAAAACTTGGTGCGGATATTCAAAGAGTTGCAGGAACAGAATATTAATTTTGAGCTATTTTAAAAAAATATTATTCGCAAAAAATTATTTAGCTGTTTATCTGTTTTGTATAATAATTTTTAATATTGTACTTCTTAATTATCCTTTGACGAATGTTTTCGGATTTGAATTTTCCGCGCTTAATTCTATGTTATTAGTTTTGTTGTCCGGATTTTACGTTATAACTTTATTAAAAAAAGAATCCGGCGCTAATTTATCAGCTAAATTTAAGAACAACCTTTTATTAGCCGTCTCATTATTTTTAATTATTCCCGCGTTTATATCTATTATTCATTCGATCCTTACAATAAGCTGTTCATTTTATGACGGTTTAATGTTTTATTTTGTTATTACTTTCCCTTCTGTTCTAATCGGAAGTGCATTAGGTATGTTGACTTTCTTATATATCAAACGACTAACGATTTTAATTTTTATTGTTGTCTATATTTTAATTTTGTTCATACCTATTTTAGAATTCTATTTTAATCCTCAAGTCTATTTTTTTAATCCGATTTTTGGTTACTATCCCGGCACTGTTTACGATGTGGCAATCAAAATTAGTTTAAAACTTATCGGTTATAGGATATTAAATGTTTTATTTTTCGGATTAATAGCGGGTTTCTCTTTTATTATTATAAAAAAAAAGAGAATCGCGAGGATCATTTTCATTTTTTTGATTTTAATAATTTCAACCGTATTTATTTATATTTCGCCCGTACTCGGCTATTCAACAACTTTTAGCAGGTTAAATTCGGTTCTTAATAATGAAGTTGAAACTCCCCATTTCTCAATTCACTTTTCTTCCGGTATAGATAAGAATCTTGTAAAAGTTATTTCATTATATCATGAATATTACTATGCGGAATTAGAAAAATTTTTTAAATATAAATTAACGCGAAAAATTAATTCTTATATTTTTTTAAACTCTGATCAAAAAGGTAAATTATTCGGCTCTAAAAATGCCGATATGGCAAAACCTTGGCAATATTCTATTTATGTTACATACAATGATTATAATTCGATTTTAAAACATGAATTAGCTCATAGTTTTTCAGTTAAATTCGGCACCGGCATATTTGAAGTCGCAAAAAATTTAAATCCTTCTCTGATTGAGGGGATCGCCGTAGCTGCCGATCCGTTTTATGATGATAATACTATTGACTATATGGCTGCGCTTGCCTATAAAAATAATTATAGAATTTCATTGCGAAACCTATACACCGGTTTTAACTTTTTCGGTCAAACATCATCCCTTTCGTATGTATATGCAGGTTCGTTTACCAAATATTTAGTAGAAAAGTACGGCATAGAAAAATTTGAAAGATTATACGTGGGTCTTAACTTTAATGAGGTTTACGGTAAGCCGTTGAATCAATTATCAAAAGGTTTTTATCGTAAGTTAGATAACATTAATGCAAGTGATAAAAAAGATGAAGCGGATTACTACTATGGCAGGAAAGCAATCTTTTATAAAGTTTGTCCTCGTTATGTTGCGGCAGAGTTATCCGACGCTTGGTCGGCTTATTATAGAAATGAATATGATAAATCAAAAAATATGTTTGAGGAAATCTTAAATACTGGTGATAATTATTCCGCACTAATTGGGATGGCTAATTCACTTGAAAAATTAAACAAACGCCACACTGCACTTATATTATTAAAGAGTAAATTAAAATATTATAAAAATACGGCATATTATTACAGTATCGAATTTAGTTTGGCTGATTTGTTTGCAACTTTAAAAAATTATACAAAAGCCGATTCAATTTATTATCGGATAGTTAAACAAAATCCTAATAGAAGATTTTATAATTTAAGCAATTTAAGATTGAGTTTATCCCAAAAAGATTCTCTCTTGTATTTATATTTGAAGGGTAATGAATTTAATAAATATTTAGTGCTTGAAAAATTAAATTCTGTAAAATTAAATTTTTACTCCGTACCGGTGGCAATTACTATTGCCAAATCATTAGATGAAGAATATGGGCTTTTCTTAAAGCAGTACTATCGTGTTTTTACCGTAAAGAATTATGCCGGAAGTTATGCAATGTATAAATTATCACAATATATGGTTGAAAATTTCGATTTCAAGAGAGCGCTTAAAATTGCTAAATTATCTTTGCTTTATCAAGCCGGCCCGGATTTTAGTATAATATTGAAAAATAATTATAACGCAATAAATTGGTTAAATAAAAATTCTCATTACATATTAAAAAAATTTATTTTTTAACAAATGAGTCTCTTCTAAAAAGGTTTTTCCTTTTGAAAAATCTTTGACTTTTGTTAATATTTACAATTCGAAAACTTGAATATGACTTTTTAGATAAGTCTCATAAATATTTTGAGAAGTTTTTTAATTAGCTTTAATTAAGTAATAAAAAAGATAATATATGAATCTTAAGAATAAATTAAAAGATTATCCGTTTTTAACTGTTGCATCGGAAATTGCTGAAAGACTGAACGTACAAGTTTATTTAGTGGGGGGATTTGTAAGGGATATAATACTCAAAAGGGAAAAGGAAGAAATGGATTTTCTTGTTCTTGGAAGCGGCGATTATTTTGCTTCCCGTTTTGCTGATGAGCTGAACATTAAGAAAGTTACTATATTCAAAAACTTTGGAACGGCGCATTTTAAATACAGAAATTTTGATTTGGAATTTGTTGGAGCGAGAAAAGAATCGTATAAAAAGAGCAGCAGGAAACCGTTAATTACTAATGGTTCTTTTGATGATGATATCCGGCGACGGGATTTTACGATTAATACATTATCGATTTCTCTCAATAAAGAAAATTTTGGTGAGCTAATTGATAAGTATAATGGATTGGAGGATATAGAAAATAAAATTATTAAAACTCCCTTAGATCCGCTAAAGACTTTTGATGATGATCCGCTGAGAATTATGCGCACATACAGATTTGCATCACAATTGAATTTTAAGGTAATTGAAGATTTAAACAAAGCCGCTGGGAAATTAAAGGGCCGGCTAAAGATCGTTTCTCCGGAAAGAATAACCGATGAATTCTTCAAAATCCTTGCTTCTCCACAGCCGTCCGTTGGATTAAAATTATTATTTTATTCGGAAATAATGTCCGTTATATTTCCTGAAATTTCTAATCTTGCGGGAGTGGAACAGCGAAATGATTATCATCATAAAGATGTTTTTTTCCATACTTGTGATGTAGTGGATAATATTTCCAAAGTTACGGGTAATATTTGGCTCAGATTTGCAGCGTTAGTTCACGATATTGCAAAACCTAAAACTAAAAAGTTTGTTGAAGGTATTGGTTGGACATTCCACGGACATGATGAGATCGGCGTCAAGATGATAAAAGGGATATTCAGAAGGATGAGATTACCGCTTAATAAATTGGAATACATAGAAAAATTAATAAGATTGCATTTGCGCCCTATTGCTTTAACCAATGAGCAGGTAACGGATTCTGCTATCAGAAGATTAATAGTAGCTGCAGGTAACGACCTTGAAGATTTAATCACTCTTTGTCGTGCAGATATAACAAGTAAAAACGATAGAAAAGTTGCTAAATACTTGAGGAATTATGAAAAAGTAATGAAAAGAGTTTGGGAAGTTGAAGAGAAGGACAAGTTAAGAGCTTTTCAATCACCTGTAAGGGGAGATGAAATCATGCGAGTCTGTGGGTTGAAACCTTCTAAAAAAGTGGGGGAAATAAAATCTGCAATTGAAGAGGCTATTTTAGATGGAAAAATTGCGAATACTTATGAAGATGCTTTTAATTATTTATTAAAAATTAAAGATAAATTTCTTAACTAGTATAGCGTTCCCTGAATATCTTTGTAATGCAGAAGTGTCATTGCGAGAAGTGTAAACGACGCGGCAATCTGTTAAACAGTCTTGAACTGACCTATCGGGCTCGCGAAGACAATTTTGTTTTGAGAAAATATTTAGTACAGTAAAGCAATAATTGGATAGAAGTGAATACCCCGTTAAAAGTTATATAGTTGTGTCTTTTGAATATGAGATTTCTCACATCCGTTCGAAATGACGGAAGGGGGAAAGAGCTGTTTTATGTTTTCCAATTTAGGGAAATTAATCAAATGGGGCTAATTCATATCCTTTAAATTCCGCATACAATTCCGTATATTTGCTTTTTAAAAATTGATTTATTCATCACAAAAACAAAATATATATGATCGTTCTAAAAACATTAAATGAAAACCAAAAAAATGCAGTTGAATATGACAGCGGACCTCATATAATCGTAGCCGGTGCCGGCTCAGGTAAAACAAGGGTTCTAACATATAAAATAGCTTATTTAATTGATCAAGGATATGCGCCTGAAAGTCTCCTAGCTCTTACTTTTACAAATAAAGCTGCTAATGAAATGAAGGAGCGTATCAGAGAACTGGTTGGTACAAAAGCCGAGAAAATTTGGATGGGAACGTTCCATTCTATTTTTGCGCGTATTCTTAGAATTGAAGCGAAAGATCTCAATTATCAAAATAATTTTTCTATATATGATGCTGAGGATTCTCTTTCGTTGGTTTCCAACATTATAACGAATTTAAATATTGATTTAGAAAATATTACTTCAAATTCAGTAAAACATCGAATAAGTTATTTGAAAAATCACATGATATTGCCGAATGAGTTTAAGGAAAAATTTATCGACTCATTTATTGATGAAAAAGTGGCTGAAATATTTGAAGAATATGAAAACAGGTTGACGATTAATAATGCTATGGATTTTGAAGACTTATTGTTAAAACCCATAGAATTATTTAATGCTAAACCAAAGATACTTCAAAAATATAAAAAGAAGTTTGCATACCTGCTGGTTGATGAGTTTCAGGATACAAATTTAGCACAATATGAATTGCTTAAATTATTGACTCCTAAAGAAGGTAAAATATGTGTCGTTGGTGATGATGCTCAAAGCATTTATAGTTGGAGAGGTGCTAATATTGCAAACATGCTGAATTTTGAAAAAGATTTTCCTAAATATAAAATTTTAAAGTTGGAACAAAATTATCGATCAACTAAAACTATTTTGGCAGCAGCGGATTCCGTTATAAAAAATAATAAAAAGCAAATTATTAAAACATTATGGACGGAAAATAATGAGGGTGAACAGCTCACTTTAATAAAATGCTCTGATGAAAAAGATGAGGCATATCAAATTGCTAAATTTATTAAACAAGAGATTTCTAAGAAAAAAATTTCTTATAAAGATTTTGCAATCTTATATCGTACTAACGCTCAATCACGGGCTTTGGAGGATATCTTTCGTCGTGAAAAAATAGCATATAAAATAATCGGTGGAATTGAATTCTATAAACGTAAAGAAATTAAGGACCTTGTTGCCTATCTGAGGGTAATATCAAATCAAAATGATGAAGAGAGTTTGTTACGAATTATGAATTTTCCTCAAAGAGGTATTGGAAATACCACAATTACCCGGATGATAGCTTTTGCCAGAAAACATAATATTTCTCTATTTAAAACGATGACCCGTGTTTTCGAGGTAATTGATATTAAAGAGAGAATTCAAAAAAATGTTAAAGGTTTTAAGGTTTTGCTCGATAAATATATCGATTTGAAGGATGAACTATCGGCAGGGGAATTATCAAGAACACTTGTTGACGAATTGGGTTTACTTAGAATGTATAAAGAGGAAAATACAACGGAATCAAAAATGAAACGGGAGAATGTAAATGAGCTGCTTTCCGCATTAAGTGAATTTTCGACTTCTAATAAGAATGCAAAATTGGAGCAATTTCTGGAAGATGTATCTTTAATTACAAGTGTGGATGCCTATGAAGAAGAACAAAATTATGTAAGCTTAATGACCATTCATAGTGCGAAGGGATTAGAATTCCCAATTGTATTTGTTTCCGGTTGCGAGGAAGATATTTTCCCGCTGTCAAATAAATTCAGTTCCGATGCATCCGTTGAAGAAGAGAGAAGGCTTTTTTACGTAGCGCTTACTCGTGCTAAAAATAAAGTATATATTTCTCATGCCCGTTCCCGTTATCGTTTCGGTGAGGTTGCATATCAAAGTAGATCGAGGTTTATTGATGAATTGAAACCATCGACTTATAAAGAGGTTAATGGCGGAATCGGAAGAAAATCCTTACGGAAATCTAAAAGGGAAATGTTTTACGAATATTTTGAGAATATGGAATATGAATCCTTCGATCAGACAAATAAAACATTGAAACCCGGCAGCAGGGTAATGCACGAAAAATTCGGATTGGGTAAGGTTACTTTAATTAGCGGTACCGGAGATATGCAGAAAGCAACCGTAGTTTTTGAAGGTAATAATGTAAAACAGCTCATGCTTAAATTTGCAAAGCTGAAAATATTATAAATTACGGTGTTTCCAAGAGACATAAAAGTGAGTTAATAATTATACTTTAACCATTTAATTACTTCAGACCATTTCGGCTTTTTGCCTGTTCTTAAAATTCCAACACTATAAATTTTTCCTGCAATTGGGAATATTGCAATAACGGTTAAAATATTCACAACAATTGCAACAATAAACTGCCAAGTCGGAACATCGACCAACATCATTTTTGCAGGCATAACTATTATAGATGCAAATGGAAACATCGATGCAATTTTTGCGATCTCGTTTGTCGGGTTTTGCATCATTGTTAATGCTATGAAAAACGGTATAATAATTAAAATCATTATCGGCATAAGTCCCGATTGTGCCTCTTGTGCGCTCTCAAAAATTGAGCCTACAGCAGCAAATAATCCGAGAAATGTAATTAATCCGACAAAAAAGTTAAACAACAAGAAAATCATTTGTCCGGCAGATATATCAAATGAAAATTTAGCAGGCAGAATATATAAGGTCGTAGACATCAAAAGAATTATTGGAGATAACCAAACTATCATTTGTAACAAACCTGTAATTGCCGAACCGAATATTTTCCCCGACATCAATTCTTTACTATTAAGAGATGAAAGAAGCACTTCAACAACGCGGTTGTTTTTTTCTTCAATAACCGACTGCATTAACATCTGTCCTATCATTAGTAAGCTAAAATACAGCAGGAAAGTAAAAAGGTATGATAGCGCAATGTTTCCATAGCCTGCTTCCTTTATTTTAGCGGTTTTACTTATTTTAAATCCCTGTAT
>CAJXGP010000031.1 GCA_913053915.1 uncultured Ignavibacteriales bacterium
GTAATTCTTTAATTACGGAGATATCCAAATCAGCATAAACCGTCATTGATAAAGTTCTAGGTATCGGCGTAGCACTCATCACTATTACATCGGGTGTTTTACCTTTGCTTAGTAATTTTGCTCTTTGTTCTACACCGAAGCGATGTTGTTCATCTACAACAACAAATCCTAGATTATTGAAGACGACATTTTCTTCGAACAAGGCATGAGTCCCAATTATTATATCAACATCTTTTGATTTAATATCAAGTAAAAATTTTTGTTTTAATGATTTTTTTTGTCCACCTAACAATAGACTTAATTTTATAGTTCTATTCGAATGAACTTTTGAGAGAGTATTCAGTAATTCGGTAAAATTTTTAGCATGTTGATTGGCAAGTATTTCTGTAGGCGCCATCATTACAGCTTGAAAACCGTTATCGACTGCTATTAACATGGCAATTAAAACAACTATTGTTTTTCCGCAGCCGACATCCCCTTGCAATAATCTGTTCATCGGTGTATTCGATTGCATGTCGAGTTTTATCTCGTGTAATACCCTTAACTGCGCACTTGTAAGTTCAAATGGAAGTATCTTTAAAAAATCGGAAATTAAGTTCGTCCTGATCTTCATCGAAGCTCCTTCGAGCTTAGTTTTATAATTATATTTTTTAAGGGCAACTAAAATCTCTAAGTAAAATATTTCTTCGAATTTAAATCTTTTTATTGAAGCGTTAAGTTTTTCTTTGCTCTCGGGGAAATGAAAATTTTTAACCGCATCTGAAATTTGCGGCAATTTATATTGGGATATAATTTCTTCAGGGAGTGATTCATCCAAATAGTCGGCATAGTTTTCCACTGCGTTGTGAATTATTTTTCTTAGGCTCAAATCGCCTATGTTTTTGGACTTTAGCTCTTTCGGGATACGATAAAAAGGAATAATTTTACCCGTATTTAATAAACTTTGTGATTCATCTTCGGTTATTTTATCAAAATCCGGATGTGTAAATTGTATATTATTAAGCTTTGACAATACGGGTTTACCGGATATTGCAAAGATATCTCCGATATTAAAAAGTGAATAAAAATATTTTATACCTCTGAACCAAACGCATTCGAAAAAGCCGGTAGAATCTTTAAATTGCACTTTTAGAATTTCTTTCTTACCATAGTTATGTTTTTCTTTATCCCAAACAGTTGCCATTATTGTAACTTCACCGTCGAAGCCGTTTAATAGATAATTATACGCTTTTATTGTATTGAGGGTGGTTGTTCTATCTAAATGTCTTGAAGGAAAATAAAAAAGCAGATCGTATATTGTTTTTATACCGATTTCATTAAATGAATCAGCTCGTTTTGGACCAACGGATTTAATATACTGTACTGAGCCGTCGAGTATTTTATTTTTATCGGTATTCATTGTCTGGAAAAATAAAACAAGTAAATTGTAATTACAATAAGTTAGTACTTGAAAAATTTCTTTGTTAAATTATCTTTTAAAATTTATATAACAAATAAAATGAGATGGCAAGTTGCATTGGAAAAAACTTTTATCTAAAAAATTATTGTGTGATGATAAACCGGATACGGATACTCAAGATGGGAGAAGCCAATTTCAGCGGGATTTTGATCGAATTGTATTTTCATCTGCCTTTAGAAGGATGCAAGACAAAACCCAAGTGTTTCCTATGCCTGAGAGTGATTTTGTACATAATAGATTAACACACTGCTTGGAGGTATCTTGCGTAGGAAGATCACTCGGTAATTTGGTTGGTAAAAAAATATTAGAAAGGAACAAAAAATTACAAAAAGAATTTACCCAGTTTCATTTCGGTGAAATTGTAGCCTCTGCTTGTTTAGCTCACGATATTGGAAATCCTCCTTTCGGTCACTCCGGTGAAGATGCAATTTCCGAATATTTTAAAAACGGAAACGGTAAACGATTTGAAAAAGAGTTAAATGTTAAACAATGGGCTGACTTCATTAAATTCGATGGAAATGCACAAGGGTTTAGAATAATTACTAAATTACAAAATTCAAATATAATGAAATTTAAAAAATTTTATTTCCTCATAAAAACTCATAGAATTCCTACAAAAGTTCCGAACGCCCCCACTGCATAAGCGTACACTTTGGCACATTAGGGATTTTTAGGGGTGACCACATATTATCTTTTTCAAGCTGAAAAAGACCTTTTTATTCAGGTTGCAAATGAGGTAGGACTTGAATTGAAAACCGGTTGCAATGATGATAATTTATGGCGGAATCGTCATCCGCTTGCATTTCTTGTAGAAGCTGCCGATGATATTTGTTATAGAATTATGGACTTTGAAGATGGTTTTAGACTGGGATTCGTATCATTTAAAGAGGTTGAAGAGCTGTTGATGCCGTTAACCACCAGAGTTAAATTGAAATCGTATTCCGGTAGAGATAAAAATGATAAAATAGGCTATCTTCGTGCAAAAGCTATTTCCGGCTTAGTCCATGATTTATCTAATGTATTTATTGATGAAGAAAAAAAATTATTAAATGATAAACTAGATATAGATTTAATTTCTTTGATTCCGGCAAGCAATATTTTAGAAGAAATTAGAAAAATTTCGATTGATAAAATTTATTCATACAGGAGTGTAGTTGAAAGAGAAACGGCCGGATATGAAGTTCTCGCCGGTTTGTTGGATATATTTATCAATGCTGTAAATGAGGCGACACAAGAAAATATTTCTCCCAAATACAAAAATATTCTAAAACTTTTACCTCAACAATTTATATCACTAAGTGGTAAACCTGAACCTAGCTTATATATTCGTCTATTAAAAATTACAGATTTTGTTTCCGGTATGACAGACTCTTATGCAGTATCTCTTTATAGAAAGATCAAGGGAATTTCATTACCTGAGTTGTAACGGAATAAATAAAATTTTTTCAGTTTCGCTTTTGCATCAGTTAAAAATAAAGATTGATTGATCAAAAGTGATTTCCTTATTGAATAGAGTGTATCTAAAAAGGTCATCTTCAAATTTTCGGATTGCGGATATTAACAAAAATGAAAGCTTTTTAATAAACAAAATACCTTTTTCCGGGAAACTCTTTGAATTAAAAATTTACAAAAGAAATAGTTTGATGGCTAATCAAGGTAATTACCTTTATATTCTTATAATGAAGGAATTCCGGACGGTATCGTGAATTATAGTAAATACCAATTTCAGTCAGCCTCCATTTTCATATTGCGGGCCATCAGATCGGTTGTTGCTTTTACGGGGTCTTTATCTTCGAATAAAATCTGATAGACTTCATCGGTAATTGGAGTTTCCACACCATGTTTTTTAGCCAACAAAGAAGCTGAACGACTGGTTTCCACACCTTCGGCAATCATATTCATAGATTTTAAAACTTCATTCAATTTTTTACCGGCACCTATTTGTTCGCCCACATAGCGGTTTCGGCTGTGCCTGCTCATACAAGTAACGATCAAGTCACCCATACCTGAAAGACCGGCGAAAGTACTTGGTTGCGCGCCCAGGGCAATTCCAAGCCGGGCAATTTCGGCAACACCTCTGGTCATGATGGCGGCTTTTGTATTATCTCCAAATTTTGCTCCGTCTATTATACCTGCACCGATTGCTATTACATTTTTGAAAGCACCACCCAACTCAACGCCAAGTATATCGGTAGAACCGTAAACTCTGAAATAGGAATTCATAAAAGCTGCTTGGACAGATCTGGAAGTATCCCGGTTTTTAGATGCCGAAACTACTGCCGTAGGTATTCTTCTGCTTACTTCTTCCGCATGGCTGGGACCTGAAAGTACACTTACTTGTGATTCATCAAGGGAAGGGAATTCATCATGGATTATTTGAGACATGGTCATTAGTGTTTTTTTCTCAATTCCTTTCGCCACATTTACCAGAATAGTATTCCTAATATTTTTAACATTAATTTTTTTTATCACATTTCTAAGGAACTGAGACGGGATTGCAAGAACAAGCAAATCCTTATCGGTAATAGCTTCTTCTAAATCGTGGGTTATAATTATTTCATTGGGAATTTTTATACCCGGTAAATAAATATTATTATATCTGCTTTTTTGAAGAGCCTTTGCATAGTTTTTCTTATATGCCCAAAGTGTAACTTTATGACCGTTATAATGAAACAATATAGTTAGGGTTGTGCCCCAGCCTCCGGCTCCGAGAACAGAAATTTTCATTTAAATATTTTATGATTTTTTTTTCTTGGAAAAGCTCAATTTATTTTCGCTTCCGTTAATTAAGCGAATAACATTTTTTCTATGCGTAAATATAACCAGAAGTGTAATCAAAACAGCAAATGGGAGGATTGTATTATATCCATGGATATTGACATTAAATAAGTTCTCTCTTACAATGAGAGTCAGGGGAACGGTAATAGCGCCTAATAACGAGCCTAGCGAAATATATTTTGAAATAGAAACTACCACAACAAAAACTCCGATTGCAACCAACATATCCACGGTGGTAATCATTAAAAGCATTCCTAATGCTGTTGCTATACCTTTACCGCCTCTGAATCCTGCAAAGACCGTCCAAATATGTCCAATAACGGCAGAAATACCTGCGATAATTTGAATTAATGTGAAGTCGTCAAAGGGAGTTGCATTATGAAAAGGAATTGTGCCGTAATATATTCTAGCAACAATTACAACCGCCAATACCCCTTTCAGGGCATCTAAAATTATTACCATTAAACCTAGTTTCCAACCAAGCACACGCATAACATTAGTACCGCCTGCATTCCCACTTCCATAATTACGAATATCTATTCCTTTTGCTGCTTTACTTACTATTATACTTGTTGGAATTGAGCCTATTAAGTATGAAAGTACAATTATTGTTGCTAATAGAAACATTTCCCTTTACCATTATAAAATGAATAAATAGATAAATTACATATATCAGAGGTAAGTTTCAATATAATTATTTAGCTTATTTAATTGTGTTATTTAATATAAAAATTATTTTATCATAAAACAATTAGTCAACATTTCATTGATTTTTACCGGACTAAATTCATTATAGTTTCATTTTTCTATTTAATTAAGAAGGAAATTAAGCTATTTTGGATCATCTTATAAAATCAGCATTTTGATAACCTAACCTGGACAAGCCGGAACCAAAAAGGGATTTATATTGAAAAATTAACAGTACAAGTAAATTTTGAAGTATGAATGTATGTAAATGTATGACTGTTTGTCCGAAGGACACTGTGCATATGACTAATTTACTAAAATCAATTTTTAACATACAGTCATACGATCATTCTTATAAAATATTAAACCAATTACAAATCAATATTTTCTGCCAAAAATAACACGAATATTACTGATAAGATACTATATATATAAAAACTTATTCTCCAATTTATAAACAAAACACTTTTTATCGCATTTACCGTTAGAGATCAGGAAAGGAGATCCTTTATTTTTTATTCGAATGACATGAGGGAACTTAATAGTTAATCAAAGTTTTTCTTTAGATGTGGAAAAAATAACCGATAAAACTATTTGAAATTTTCACCTAACCAAAATCTGAAGTTCAAATTGGGCATATAGAAAACACTCCTAATTTAGTTAATAACTGAATTTTAAAAGGTAGTTATTTAAATCGGATAGGTGTATTTAATAAGTTATTTTATAGCATAAATTATTTTTTTACTAATTTTTTGACTAAT
This sequence comes from uncultured Ignavibacteriales bacterium, assembly GCA_913053915.1. The sequence goes on from CAJXGP010000031.1 coordinate 5,686, forward strand.
TCTATATCCGACTTCGTGGTTACTTTAAAATTTATAAAAGCGCCTTCAACTATATTTATTTTTTTGTTGATTTTCATTAGCAACATAGATTCATCGGTTCCATAAAATTTTTTATCATACGCAAAATTCATTGCTCTCAATAAATCTTCATGCTTGAAAATCTGTGGAGTTTGCACATAATAAATTTCATCCCTTACCAAATAAGATTCAATAAAACTTTTACCTTTTATTAATGTATCTTTAGCTTTAATACAAACGACAGCATTACCCTTTTCTTTAGCGAGGTTAATTGATTTTGTTAATACATCTTGAGGTAAAAAAGGTCTTACGGCATCATGAACGATAACCAAATCTTTTTTTTGTGCCTTTAAAGAAATCAATGCATTATAAACTGAGTCTTGTCTTGTTTTACCTCCTTCGATAATGTTGGTAATTTTAGTTAGTCGATATTTTTTCTTTATTTTTTCAAGGAGAGAAAAACAAGAAGGATCTGCGGTAATAATTATTTCATCGACAAGAACATTTTTTTGAAAAATTTGCAATGTATAGGCAATTAATTCCTTTTTATTGAATTTCAGGTATTGTTTAGAAGTGAAAAAACCGCTCCTAGTTCCTTTACCTCCGGCTGCTATGATTGCAAATGTTTTCATCTATTTATATTTCCAATTATGTTGGTGTCCATAATAAAGTTCAACCCTGTACAATACTTTTTATTTTAGGTATGAATGTACGATTGAAAGTAATATGAAACATCCGGCTTCTGCCGGAAAGTTTGAAAACTTATGCACAATATTCTGTGAACAGCGAACATTTCTTATGCATCCATTCAACTCTAGCGCAGCAAGCCGCAAAAAAAAGAAAAAGTACAAACATTTACATATTCCTGAAATCTACATGGATGTTTCATAATATAAGCATAGCATCACCATAGCTTAGGAATCTGTATCCTTCTCTTAGCGCCTTTTTATACGTTTTCATAATCAGGTCGGCACCTGCAAAAGCACTTACGAGCATCAAGAGAGTTGATTCCTGCGTATGGAAGTTAGTAATCAGTTTGTCGGTAATTTTAAAATCATAAGGTGGAAAAATAAATTTATCAGTCCATCCTTTATTTGGTTTAACAAATCCCTCGGCAGTTACACTGGTTTCTAAAGCCCGGCATGTGCTGGTTCCAACAACAAAAACATTATGTTTTGAAGTTTTAGCGTTATTGATCAGATCGGAAGATTTTTGAGAGATTTCATAATACTCCAAATCTATTTTATGTTTTGTCAGATCTTCAACTTCAACGGGACGAAATGTTCCTAAACCGATGTGAAGAATAATAGGAATAATAGATACACCTTTTTTCTCTATTTTCTTCAGAAGTTTTTCTGTAAAATGAAGTCCTGCGGTTGGCGCAGCAACAGCACCGTCTACTTTTGCGTAAACGGTTTGATAATTTTCTTTATCGGAGGGTTCGGCGTCTCTTTTGATGTAAGGAGGCAGCGGTGTTAAACCGATCTGCTCCACTGCTTTGAATACATTACCGGGTTGGTTGAAACGTACAGTTCTACCTCTGGATGTTGTATTATCAATTACTTCACACCAAAGATTATCGTTAAAATAAATTTTATTTCCAATTCGTACTTTCCTAGCAGGGTCAACAATAACATCCCAAATGTTTTCATCTCTATTTAATTCACGAAGAACAAAAACTTCTATTTTTGCATTAGTTCGTTCTTTTTTACCAAAAAGCCGTGCTTGCATAACCTTTGTTTGATTTACAACAAGCACATCACCACGGGACATATAATCAACCACATCAAAAAAGTGTTTGTGCTCCATTTTATTTGTTGCTCTATCATAAACTAACAATTTGGCGTGATCCCGTGGTTCAACAGGATGTTTAGCTATTGCGGTTCGCGGCAAATTGTATTTAAACGCTGATAATTTCATATTTCCTCTTACTTCAATTTTAGTAAAACCAAACAGCTAAAATTATTTATTAGCCATTTAGATTAACAATTATAAAATATTCTAAATCTGAACAAGGAATAACGACTTTTTATTTTAAATATCCTTGTTAAAATCTTGTGTCGGAATTCCCTGTTCAATAGAATTTAAACGTTATCTAATTATTTTTTGTCTCTTAAAGCTGCCCTTGCTGCCGCAAGCCTTGCAATAGGAACACGGAATGGTGAACAACTAACGTAGTTCAAACCAATTCTGTGGCAGAACTCAACGGATTCCGGCTCGCCGCCGTGTTCTCCGCAAATTCCTACTTTTAGTTTTGGGCGTACAGAACGTCCCTTCAGTGTTCCCATTTCCACTAATTGCCCAACGCCATTTTGGTCTAAACTTTCAAACGGATCGCGTGGAAGAATCTCTTTGTCCACATATTCAGGAAGAAATTTACCCGCATCGTCGCGCGAAAGCCCAAAGGTAGTCTGTGTCAAGTCGTTTGTTCCGAAACTAAAAAATTCGGCAACTTCGGCAATTTCATCAGCTGTTAAAGCGGCTCTCGGTAATTCAATCATTGTTCCTACAAGATAATTAACACGTTTGCCTTTCGCTTTGAAAACTTTTTCGGCAGTTTCTCTAATAATATTTGCCTGAAGTTTCAATTCGTTTACGTGGCTTACAAGGGGAATCATAATTTCAGGTTTCACTTTTATTCCTTTTTTAGCAACTGCAACAGCAGCCTCGAATAAAGCCTGCGCCTGCATCTCGGTTATTTCCGGATAGCTGATTCCAAGACGGCAGCCGCGGAAACCGAGCATTGGATTGAACTCGTGTAGTGCCTCTATTTTTTCTTTTATTCTTTTAGCCGGCACATCAATAATTTTTGCAAGCTCATTTATCTCTTTATCTGTATGCGGTAAAAACTCGTGCAATGGCGGGTCGAGCAGGCGAACGGTTACGGGAAGTCCCTGCATGGCTTCAAAAATACCTTCGAAATCTTTCCGCTGAATGGGAAGCAATCCGTCGAGAGCTTTTCTTCTGCCTTCTTCATCTTCGGCGAGAATCATTTCGCGCATGGCAACGATTTTGTCGCCACCGAAGAACATGTGCTCGGTACGGCAGAGTCCGATTCCTTTTGCGCCAAACTCGCGGGCCACGCGGGCATCCAGTGGTGTGTCAGCATTCGTTCTGACGCCCAGCCTGGCTTTTTTATCGGAAAGTTTCATCAACTTACCAAAGTATCCGCTCATTTCCGGGTCAACGGTTTTTATCATGCCGTCATACACTTCGCCTGTGGAACCGTTCAGGGAGATAAAATCACCCTCTTTGTATTTGTTACCATCCATTTCGAGCGTTTTGGCTTTATAATCGACTTTGATACTTCCGGCGCCGGAGACACAGCATTTGCCCATTCCGCGGGCCACTACGGCAGCGTGAGATGTCATTCCGCCACGGGCGGTGAGAATACCTTCTGCAGAGTTCATACCTTTGAGGTCTTCGGGGGAAGTCTCAATGCGTACCAGAACTACTTTTTTACCTTCGGTAGCCCATTTTTCCGCATCATCAGCATGGAAAACGATCTGTCCGGTAGCTGCTCCGGGAGAAGCGGGTAACCCTTTGGCCACCACTTTGGCTTTGGTAACAGCCTCTTTGTCGAATACAGGATGCAAGAGTTCATCCAGTTTATTTGGTTCAACACGCATAACGGCTTCATCTTTGGTGATGAGTTTTTCGTGCAGCATATCCATGGCAATCTTCACCATGGCAGCGCCGGTACGTTTACCGTTACGGGTTTGCAGCAGCCAGAGTTTGCCATCCTGAATGGTAAACTCCATATCCTGCATGTCGCGGTAATGTTTTTCCAGATTTTCCTGAGTACTGAAAAGGTCTTTGTAAACTTCCGGCATGGCTTCTTCGAGCGAAGGATATTTCTCTGCTCTTTCTTCTTCCGAGACATTGGCCAGTTTTGCCCAGCGTTTGGAGCCTTCCAGTGTGATTTGCTGTGGTGTGCGGATACCGGCAACCACATCTTCGCCCTGTGCATTGATAAGGTATTCGCCGATAAAAATATTCTCGCCGGTGGCAGCATCGCGGGTAAAAGCCACGCCGGTAGCCGATGAATTACCCATGTTTCCAAATACCATAGCCTGAACGCTTACAGCGGTTCCCCACTCATCGGGAATTTTATTCAGTTTGCGGTAGAGGATAGCTCTTTCGTTCATCCAGCTGTCGAATACAGCCATAATGGCTCCCCAGAGTTGTTCCCACGGGTCATCGGGAAAGTCGTGTCCGGTTTGCTTTTTCACAGCGGCTTTAAATTGAGCCACCATCTCTTTCAGGTCGTCGGCAGTGAGCTCGGTATCGAGTGCTACGCCGCGTTTTTTCTTTATCTCGCCGATGATAATTTCAAAAGGGTCTTCGGCTTCTTGGGTTGCTGTCTATAGCAATCATCGTCGCGGACCAGTTGGTCATACGCAGACGCCTCGCACAGATCTGATGCACAGACCGCTATGCCAAAGTCGTCATCATGTAGATGTACGCGACCCTCAACGTCTACGATTGCCTTACCACAAATCTCACAGTGACTCATGCGCCTTTCTCCTACGGCAGTTGGGGCAGGGCATTTCGGGGCTCCCCCACCCGCAAGTCTGCGGAAAGTCCCCAAGCAGTTACGCCCATTCAAAATGCGTGAACACATCGCATCGCGCCACGCATTAGCAGCTCCGAACCCACATTTGCAACAGTAGTTGGGAAAGGCGAAGGTCGCACCTGGGTCGCCATCCTCTGGTGACCCATTCTCCCTGCGCAAGCGGCGTACCCCGGCCGCAC